>NZ_JBUEGC010000013.1:0-127896 GCF_054963655.1 Streptomyces sp. HSS9-12
GCTTCTGCTGCTTCTTCTCCTCGGCGTCCTGGATGACGGCCTCGGCCACCTGCCGCATGGACAGCCTGCGGTCCATCGAGGTCTTCTGGATCCAGCGGAACGCCGCCGGCTCCGTCAGCCCGTACTGGGTCTGCAGGATGCTCTTCGCCCGGTCGACCAGCTTGCGGGTCTCCAGGCGCTCGCTGAGGTCCGCGACCTCCTTCTCCAGGGCCTTGAGCTCGGTGAAGCGGGAGACGGCCATCTCGATGGCCGGCACGACGTCGCTCTTGCTGAACGGCTTGACCAGGTACGCCATCGCGCCGGCGTCGCGCGCCCGCTCGACCAGCTCGCGCTGCGAGAAGGCCGTGAGCATCAGGACGGGGGCGATGCTCTCCTCGGCGATCTTCTCGGCGGCGGAGATGCCGTCGAGGACCGGCATCTTCACATCGAGGATGACAAGGTCGGGCCGCCTGTCGCGGGCGAGCTCGACCGCCGCCTGGCCGTCCCCGGCCTCGCCCACGACGGTGTAGCCCTCCTCCTCGAGCATCTCCTTGAGATCGAGCCGGATGAGGGCTTCGTCCTCGGCGATGACGACGCGGGTGGTCTGCGGCGGGACGTGCGACTGCTCGTCATCGAACGGCTGCTCGTTCTCGGCGGCGCTCACGGGACTCCTCGTTCCAGGGCAGGTGGTGCAGCACGAGCCTATCTGGCTCCTGTATGTTTGAGTCACGAAGGGGCTAGACTGACCTTCGGATTACAGGGGCTCCGGTAGTCCAATCGGCAGAGACGATACCCTCAAAAGGTATTCAGTGTGGGTTCGAATCCCACCCGGGGCACTTACCTTCATTTTCAAGGTTCGGTCCCGCTTGGCGATCATCAGTCGCCCTGGTGAACATCCCTTCGGATCGGCCCCCGGCGGCGAAGTCCAGTCCAAGCTCGCGGTATGTACGACCTTGAGACACGCAAGCACGCCCTCGCTCTCGCCAACCAGGGGCGCAGCCTCAACTCCGTGAGCAGGCAGATCGGGATATCAAGGGCCGCGATCCGCCAGTGGCAGGTCAGAATCGAGCCCATCCGGCATACGGAGGAGTGCTGCCCGAGATGCGCGCGCGATCCGCAGCCTCCCGAGCCCACCGACGCATACGCATACCTCCTCGGTCTCTACCTGGGCGACGGCTGCATCAGCGCACAGCCGCAGCGCAGCGGTTACGCACTGCGCATCGCCTGTGCGGACGCGTGGCCTGGGCTCATTGTCAGGACGCTTCCGAGCTCCCGGTCTCGGCGGACAGGGGCGTGTTGAGGCCCCAGAGCCGTTCGGTGAGCACGATGCGATAGCCGTCCGGGTCGGCGATGGTGACTCCGCCGCGGTCCCAGTACGGGTTGTGCGAGGGAATGACTGTGCCGCCGTGCGCCACCGCCCGCGACACGATCTCCTCGCTCACCGAAACTCCCAAATAGATCACCAGGAGGTCCTCGGGGGTGGGCGACGGCTTTACGACGTTGCGCGTACCGGTCGTCAGTTCCAGATGCCAATGTCCGCCGCTCGGGCCCACCATCAGCAGATCATGCGTTCCCGCTTCGGGCTGGCCGGCGGCCCTGAAGAGAACGCTCAGCCCCAGGCCCTCGACGTAGAAACGTTCGGCGGCCGCGAGGTTCAACGAGGGCCGGGCGATCCGGATGGTATGGCCCGCTTCAATCATGCTGTCTCTCCTTCTGGTTCACGGCGTACGGCCCCGCCGCATTGTGCTCCGTGCCGATCTTGTTGTGTGTCCGACGCGGCATGACCGCGGGAAGTCAGGGGAAGAGTGCGGGAGACACCACCGGCGATGGCGAAAAACGCCGCCCACGCCAGCCAGCCGGCGGCGCCGAAGCCCAGGCTGACGCTGATCAGTGTGGGTCCGATGATCGTCGCGGCGCCGAAGCCCAGGTTGAACGTGGCGAGGTACGTGGACCGGTGCTCCTGCGGGGTATGGACCAGTGCCAGGCTCGTGGCGCCGGCGACCACGTAGATCTCCGCGCCGGTCAGCAGCACCACCACCAGGACGATGACAGCGACGGGCGCCCAGCCGCTCCCGAGTGCCGACAGCGGTGCCACGGCGGCACCGGCCGCCGCCAGGGCCCCGCCGGCCGTCATCATGGTCCGGGCACGACGGGGCGACTCCGACCCCCGGCTCAGCCGCGTCTGGAGCACCACCACCAGCACGGTGTTGAGGATGTAGCTGACGCTCACGGTCCACGGTGGGGCGTGCGTCTTCTGCGTGATCCACAGTGACATGCCCACACCGAGCAGGATCGCGGAGAGCGTCAGTGCGCCGAAGAGCGCGGTGACCCGCAGGAACGGAGCGTTTCCGACCAGCCCCGGCTTTCCGCTCCGCTTGGCGCGGGCGGAGTCCGCGTCCCTCGGCAGGCTCAGGGAGGTCACGGCACAGAACACGAACAACGTGGCGGCGGAGGCCATGATCGAGCGATACGCCCACTCCTCGCCGATGGCGACCGCCGCACCGGTGGGCAGCGCTCCGATGGCCATCCCGGCGTTGCGCAGCGCGCGCAGCCGGGCGAGTGGCGCCACCGCCGCCTCCTGGTCGCGGCCGGCGATCAGTGCTGACTGGACGAGCGGGCCGATACCACGGTTGAGCAGGCCACCGAAGGCGGCGGCCAGCACCGCGGTCCAGATGTTCGAGGCGAGGGAGAGCCCGACGTAGGACAGCGACCGGGCGATGAACAGGATGCCCAGCGAGCGCCTCAGACCACGGTTGTCGGCGAACCTGGCGATCGGGATCGCCCCGACCAGCGAGGCCACGCCGGCGATCCCCAGGACCAGGCCGACATCGTAGTTGGACATGCCCACGCCCTGGCTCAGGTAGATGGCCGAGAAAGCCAGGTACATGCCGAGGCCGGTGGCGTCGAGGAAGCCCACCACGTAGATACGCCGGAGGGGCTTCGCCGCTGCGGAGGGGGGTGACGCCGGCTCTGGGCCAGGACGGGCCCGCTGCTCGCTCACCGGCCGCCCCCCAGCACATCACGGAGGATCAGGGCATGAGCCCTGATCCGTACGTCGTCCCCGATGGTGACCGGTCCCAGCACCGATGCCCCTGTTCCTATCGTGACCCGGTTGCCGATCTTCGGGTGGCGCTGGGCCCGCGGTCCGCCGTCCTGCCACCACCCCCGTGAGCCCAGGGTCACCTGGTGGTAGATCGTCACATCGTCCCCGATCACACAGGACTCCCCGATCACCACGCCGAACCCGTGGTCGATGAATGCGCGCCGTCCGACGCGCGCCCCGGCATGGATCTCCATTCCCGAAACGATCCGGCCGATCCAGGTCAGCACCCCCGGCCCGATGCGGTGCCCGCCCTCGTACAGGCGATGGGCCATCCGGTACAACGCCAGCCCGTGCCAGGGGGCATGCAGCATCGCCTCCGCACGGCGCGTACGGGAAGGATCGCGCTCCAGGACGGCGTCCAGGTCCTCCTTCATCAGGCGCAGCAGCCCAGGTGCCCGGTCGGCACTCGGCCGCCGTGGCACCTGTGGTCCGCATCGGCAGGCTGCCACGGCCGCAGGACTGCCGTGGTTCGGCTCCTCCTCGCCGGTCAATGTCCGGGCCCCGGGAGCTCGAGGGCGTCGGCGGGTTCCAGCGTGATGGCGAGGAAGCTCTCCACGGCAGCGGCACTGGCGCGGGCCTCTTCCACGGTCGTTCCGCGTACGGTGAACGACGCCAGGTGCTGAGTGTTGTTCCGATTGGCCTGCTGCCCTGGCCTGAAGCGCAGGGAGAGCTGGTGCAGCTCCGGAAAACGCTGCATGGTCTCCTCCGCCGTCCGCTGCGAGACGACCTGCCAGGAGCCCGCCGGAATCGGAACGAAACGGAACCACGCGACCCCGGTGAAGCGGGGCGGTGGCCCGGGGCGCAGCCCGAGAGCCACGCGGGCGATCTCGGCAGCGAAGTCGTAATCGGCCGCGACTCGCAGCATCTTGGGGGTCGGGCCGCCGGCGCGGGCGTTTACCTCGATGACCCTGGGGCCCGCCGGGGTAAGGGCGATCTCCGTGTGGGCCGCTCCGTGGGTGAGTCCAACGGCGCGGATGGCTCGCTCCGCGCAGTCCGTTACGGCCGCGGCGGTGGTCTCGTCAAGACGGCTGGGTACGACGAGCCCTTCCTCTACGTACCCGTGGCGCAGCCTCAGCCGGTCGGAGATGGCCAGGTGGTCGGCCTTGCCCTCGAAGAGCAGCGATTCGACGCTGACGTAGTCGGCGTAGGGCGAGCCGTCGCTCCCCTCGACCGGCATGGGCTCTTCCAGCAGGAAGGCGTCATCGCTCTGGATGAAGGGGGTTGTCGCGCCGAGGGCGCGGCGGTATGCATCGGTCAGCTCCGGCACAGTACGGACCTGATGAACCCCCTCGCTGCCGGCCCCGAGCGAGGGCTTGAAGACAGCGGGCAGGCCGACCTCGTCGACTGCGGCGGCGATGTCGGCCTCGCTCAGCAGCGTGGCGAAGCGCGGTGCCGGGACCGCGTGTGCCGCGAATGCCGCACGCTGCAGAGCTTTCGACTGGGCGACGGTCACCGACTCGGGGCTGTTTCCCGGCAGTCCGAGTCGGTGGGCGATCTGCGCCTGGGGCCGCAGCAGAAGCTCCGAGTAGGTGACCACGCCGCACACCGGCAGCCGCTCGTGGAGGGAGACGCAGGCTTCCACGGCACCGTCCAGATCGGGCACCTCCAGGAACTCGCCCCCCGCGGCGGCCTCCTTCCCCCACAGCTCGCGCAGCGGCGCCGGATCGGCCCACGCCGTCACAAAGAGGACGCTGACGCGCGGTGTGACGCTCCTGGCGGTATGCAGCGCATCGGGAGCCGGCAGGCCTCCGATGCCGACGATCAGGACCAAGTGCGCTGGCGGGTCGCCGAGTTCACCTGCGTCCAGCGATGCACCTGGCATGTCACCTCACCTCATCGTGCTGCGTGTCGAGCCGATTGATCCGGTACATCGTCCGCTGGAAGAGAGCGTCCGCCGTCAGTGTCGGAAAGCGTTGCGGGGCCTCCTCCGAACCGGGCAGCCGCAGCGGCGTGAGCACCGACCACGGGGTCGGGTGGCAGAACTGGACGATCGACAGGCGGCCTCCGGACTGTTCCCGGTTGGCCACCACACGGTGCACCGCCGCACGCGCCAGACCGTCGGTGAGGCGTTCGAGCACCATCCCGACATTGACGACCGCGTACCCCTCGGGGGCATCCACGCTGAGCCACTCGCCGTCGTGATGCAGTACCTGAAGGCCGGGGGCCGTGGCCCGGGGCAGCGCCGTGATCAAGTCGAAGTCCTGGTGCTCCACGGCCCAGGTGTGCTGTCCGGAGGGCGCCAGATCCATGGGCGGGTACCAGGCCGCGCGATTGACCACGGGACCGTCCTCGAGCATTTCCGCAAAGTACTCCGGGTGCACATTCAGCGCCTGTCCGATGACACCGACCACTTGGACCTGGAAGGCCTTCATGCGCGAGTGCAGCTCGGACAGCACCTTGCCGATGCCCGGGACCAGGTCGTCCGGCATGCAGGGATCCGGATACCGTGCGGGGTAACGGGCGCGGAGCGGGTGTGCGGAGGGCAGCGGAGCCCCCCAATGGAATAGTTCCTTCCAGTCCGGGGCTTTCGACTTCTCGGCCGTCTCGATCAGCGGCGGTGTATAGCCGGACTGACCGTTGCTCCCGGGTACCCGGCAGCGGACCTTGTCCTCGACCGGGAGACCGAAGAATTCCTCCAGCAGCCGGTAGGCCTCGTCGAGAAGGCTCTCGGAAACGGTGTTACGGACGAGAAAGAAGCCGTCCCGCAGTGCCGCTCGGACTGTTGTACCGTCGGCTTTCCCGTCGATGTCGATCTCGTGCAGCATACGGTGCTCCGTCACCCGAGGCCGGCGCCGGCCGAATTCCGCCGGCCCTCCGTGAACATCAGCAGGTCCGCGACCAAGGCATCCATGCGACCGCCGATGAAGGCGCTGGGCTCGCCGTCCGTGAAGTCCGAACCCGTCGTGGCGATATGGCTGGGGATGGCCCAGCCGCTGATGGCGCGGACGACGGTACGCAGTTGGTCGCAGGCAGTGCCCGCGCTGCGGGGGCCACCGCCGTTGGCGAGAATGCCCACCGGCTTGTCGGCAAAGGCATCCCCCTCCAGATGGTCCAGGAAATTCTTCAGCAATCCGCTGTAGGACCCGTGGTAGACGGGAGTTGCCAGAATTATCCCGGTGGATTCCGCGATCCGCCGGCGTACTGCCGCGGTCTGCCCGTGCGGGTCCGGTTCGTTGTAATCGTTGATGTTGTGCGGCTCACGGAACTCGACTGCCAGATCGATCGTCTGGAACTCCATACCGGCTCGACGCACCCGGTCCGCCACGGCCTCGAGGCCGGTCCGCGTGTGCGACTCCTTGGACGCGCTGCCCAGAATTCCCAGAATCATCAATGGTGTCCCTTCTGGGCCGTCGAGGAAGACGGCTCCATGTGAATGTGTATGTCCTGCTCGGCAGCAGTGATCAGCCGGCCGATCTCGGCGCTGGAGTCGTCCGCGAACACATGGGTGCTCAGTCCCGTTCCGGAGAAGGCGGAAGGAGCGACCTCACCGCCGACCTCGGTGCTGAGCGAGCGATGGTACGTACGGTCCGCCACCGCGGAGTCGTCGTACCGCAGCAGTACGCCACCGGAGGAATAGCGCACAGTCCATCCGGCGTGCGCGGCAACCGGTTCACGCGCCAGCACCCTGGGGTCTTCACCCGCGTCGATGAGGACCTTGGCATGCCTCAGGTCGATGCCCCGGGTTGCCCGGAAGGCGGGGATGACCCCGGCTCCGCCCGGACGGGCCGCCACCTCGCAGAAGATCAGGTCCTGGTCCTCGATGAATGCCTCCAGGTGGAGCACGGCCGAGCGCATCTGCCAGGCCGAGACCACGCGTTCAAGGAGTGCGCCGGCCCGCTTCCGGAGCACCGGGTCGTCGACGGTCTGCGACGACAGCGGTTGCCCTCGGGTATAGGCCAGGGTGTCCCGTCGGTAGAGGGACACATCCCAGGCCACAATGCCCTCGTGGACCACCGCGTCGATGTGGCACATCGGACCGGCCACCCGGCGCTCCACGAGATACCGCCCGGGTACGAAGCGTTCGTGCAGCCACTGGTGGAGCGTCTGCCGGTCGGTGCAGACCACGACTCCCTGTGAGCCGGACAGCTCGCGCGGCTTGATCACGACGGCACCGTGCTCGTCCAGCAGCTCGTACGCATCCGCCGCCTCGTACACCACCCTGCCCTCGGCATGGGGGATGCCGGCACTCCGGGCGAGCCGCTTCATTTCGGCCTTGTCCACCACGCTCCGGGTGAACCGGCCGGAGTCACCGGGCAGTCCCAGGCGTCCGCGCAGGGCGGCGGCCGGTGCCAGCAGCCGCTCCGACGCCGAGGCGATCCGGTGGACCGGATGGGTGCGGTGCAGTGCTCGTACGGTCCGTGCGATCGCTTCGTGATCGAAGACATCGGTGCGCAGCGCGAAATCCGCAGGGGCGATTCCCGGCCCGGTGACCGAAGGGCCGCCGCTGAGGACACTCACCCGGAAACGCTCCGGTGGGAGGAGTGGAGTGCCGTCTTCCCGGGTCCAGGTGGCCGCACCGATCCGGTCGATGATCAGAACGTGGGTGCGGTCCAGGGGGGTATGACGGAACACCAGGCCCGATTCCACCCGGGACATGGCCGCTCGGCAGGCATCCATGTCCCGGTCCACTACGGCGTAGGAGAGCCGTGAGGCGCGTTCGGGCCCGACGCATACGTCCCCGGCGGCCAGCGGGGCGTGCACATAGGCCACTTCCGGGTGATCGCAGAGCTCTGCTGCCGCTGTGGCCTCTACGACGCGGAAGGCGCCCAGCGGGGCGGCGAGGGTACGGAGTGCCGCGGTGCCCACGCGCTGTCCGGGGACCTGATCCAGGTTCCCAAGCGCGGCGGATGTCGCCAGGGCCACCACATCCCGTGCATGCGCGGCGTCGTGGACGGCTCGCGTGGCTTCGTCCAGTCCGGGAAGCACGGCGGCAGGACGCACTGCGGCGGGAGCCGGCTGCGTGGACCGGGGGATCGCATCGGCCGGGAAGAGGCAGCGGACCACTCCGGCGGCGATACCGGAGGAGGCCACGGCTTCCTCTGCGGCGGCGCGCAGTGCCGCTGCCGTGGCGGCCGGGAGAGCCGAGGGGCTGCGCAGCGTACGGTGTCCGTCCGTGTCGGTTCCGAGATCGTCGAGGACATCCAGGTGCCGGACGGCGCCGCCGGCCACGACGGACACCACGATGTGGCCGGGGACAGGCTGTGGTCTGGACTGCTGTGGTCCGGCCTGCTGCGGGCCGACCGGTGTGGCCGGCTCTTCGTGGTCGCCCCGTACGGCAGCGGCGAGGCGGTCCCGGAGTGCCGTCAGACCGGGCGCGAAGGTGACGACGGCATCGACCGGATGTCCTGCCTGCACGCTGCGAAGGGCTTCGTGGGCGCCGTCCTGACCGGGGGTGTCGTACCAATGACCGACATAGCGCCGGGCCCAGTGGTCCCGCAGGCCAGACGTCGCGTCGCCGGCACCGCACCAGAACACGCTGACGCGGCCGGTAGCCGCTCCCATCGCATCGAGGACCCGGTCGGGCCGGGGACCGTCGGGGCCGAGGAGCACCACCACATGCGGCCCGTACGCCTCGCCGTCGTCGCTCCCTAGCCGATCGTCCTGTTGACCGGGTGCCATGACATCCGCGCCGGCGGATCCGGCTGCATCGGATTCGGCTTCAACGGCGAGTCCGCCACGGATGCGTTCGAATGCCTGATCCGCCGTTCGGGCCGCCTCCTCCGCCGTAGAACCCTCGGCGAGGACATATCCGAACCGTTCGGAGTTGCGGCGTGTCGGCACGACCCGATCGCCCGGCCGGACGGTGACACAGTAGTCGGCCACCTCCCCGGACAGGTCGGACGGGATCTCCACCCCCCGGACGATTCCGCTCTGGTTGCTGCACAGACTGCGCAGCGCGACGTACGACACCGGCTCCCCCGGTTCGGCGACCGGCCGGCCGGTACAGAGGGCCGCCAGGTCGAGTGGGATCGAACGATCCAGAGCAATTCCCATCTGACGGGGAATTACATATCCGGCCATGCGGCCGTTGACCTCGATCAGCTCGGGCCCCGCTGGCGTCACCATCATCTCGATGTGCAGTGCGCTGTCACGTATGCCCAGGGCGCGTACCACATCGGAGACGAAGCGCCGGCAGGCACCGCGCTGCTCGAAACGGGCGGGGAAGTAGCCGCCCAGTTCGACGGTGTTGTCCGGCCGGGACGGAAGGCACTCGCCGAAGCCGAGCAGCATGGGACGCCCGTCCTGCACCAGCACCTGGGCAGCTACTTCACGACCCACCAGATATTCCTCGATGAGCAGGCGCTCGCCATGCGCCCGCCCCAAGGTTTCCTCCAGGACGCGGACGGCCTGCCCCTCGCTCCAGACGACCGAAACGTCCACCGAGCCATGTCCCGCTACAGGCTTGACAACGACGGGATAGCCGATGTCGGCGGCGGCTCGGAGTCCTTCAGCGGGCGTCCGGACACACCGCCAGCGCAGCGTTCCGACTCCCGCCACCGACAGGCGTTCACGTACCGCCGCCTTGTCCCTGAGCATGCGCACGGTGGACACGGGCTCGTGCGGCAGGCCCAGGTCCCGGGCGAGACAGGACGCGGCGACGAGGTACTCGTCGTGGACACACAGCACACCATCGGGCGTGCCGGAGCCGAAGCGGTCACGGACGAGCGCCGCGACGTTCTCGTTGTCCCGCAGACCCGGAACCTCCAGGATGCGGGCGGCCAGCTTGTGCCGCTCGAAGCCCTGTGTACCCGAATAGCTCTGGAGATCTTCAGTGAGAAAGGAGACCTCGATGCCGGCGCCCGCAAGTTCTTCGATGTAGTCAAAGCCCCGCGGGTGGGTGGTCTCCACCATGACGATGTGCACGGATCAACTCCGGGAGGATGTCCGGGAGAAGGCAAGCGTCAGGTACTTGAGCCAATGCCCCTCGTACTGGAAGTTGCGGTCGATCTCCTCGCTTCCCACGCAGGTGAAGCCGCACCCCGTGAACAGCGCGGTCGCCGACTCCTCGGTCAGCCACCAGTTGTGGCGGCCGTCGGGAAGCTGCTTGCTGACCACGTCGCCGTGCGGGCTGAGGAAGAAATTGACCACCCATACCCCTCCCTCGCGCAGCAAGGTGCCGCCGTGCTTCACCCATGGCTCCCAGTCGTCCCGGCGCTGGTGGTGCAGGCAGCCGCTGTCCACGAGCAAGTCCATGGGCCCCTCACCGAAGCTCAGGAAGTCGCCCTGATGGAACCTCAGTGATCCGCGGCTGACGGGCGGAGCCTCCCAGACATCCAGCAGGTCCAGCCCCACGGTGTCCGCGTCGAGCCGCTCGGCCAGTTGCGCCGTCTGGTGCCCCCTCCCGCAGCCGATGTCCAGTACGCGACGTCTGCGGTGCGGGTCGGCGGGTGGCGCCGACCTCAGGATGAACTCGGTGATACGGGACTTTATCGGGCCGACGCTCCAGGAGTCCCGGCCTTCGACGTACCACTGTTGGAAGGAGTCCCGGACCGTCTCCCGGTACGCCGGGTAGTCACTCTCCTGCGTTGGCATCGGCCCACTCCTCCACGGTTCCGCGCGACGGGACGACGGCCACCGCGCACCGGCCGGCCGGCCCGCGGTCCACCGCCTCCGAAGCCGCGAGCCAGGCGCCCGCACCACTGCTGGACACGGCCAGACCGTGTGCCGATCGCAACGTCCTCATCGCCTCCTTCGCGTCCTGGTAGGAGACCTCGCGGAAGGCGAGTCCCGCTTCCTGGGGCGCGAGCAACGGCTGCCGCAGGCCGTACCCCAGTCCGCCCGTGCCTTGCATACGGGGTGAGCCGGACGGCGGCAGCGGGTCACCGTACGGCCCCTCCTGGGGGAATACCGCCAACGCGTCGCATTCCGGCCACACTTCGCGCAGGGCGAGAGTCACTCCGAGCACGGTCCCGCCGGTGCCCACGGAAGCGGCGAGGGCAGCCGGTTCGGCACCCGCGGCACGCAGCTGGCGCACGATCTCACTGCCGGTCAGCCGCTGGTGCATGGCCACGGCCTCCGCGGCGCAGTGCTGCAGCAGAAGGCGGCGCCCCTCCGCCTCGGCCACCCGGACGGCCTTGTCCATGGCGCCCAGAAAGCCCGTTCCCTCATCCCCCTTGGAAACGGTGGCTCCGGCGCGGCGGAGGCTTCGGCACACGCCTTCGGGAGAGTGGTACGGGACCACAATGTGCAGGTCAAAACCGAGCGCTGCGCAGAACTCGGCCAGCGCGAACGCGAGGCTGCCGCCGGAGTACTCCACGAGTCGCAGGTCCCGCGAGCCGGATCCGGCGACGGCAGCGCACAGCAGCGCATACGCGGTACGCGCCTTGACGGTTCCGGTGACATTGGCGGACTCCAGCTTGAGCCACACGGTGCCTCGGCCCTGCCTGCTGGAGACCGGTACCAAGGGCGTGTCCCCGATGCCGGGACGCAGCGCGGCGATCTCCGGGAGCACCGCGTACGCCTTCTCCTCCAGCTCGGCGAAGGACAGGGATACGAGTTCATCTCCCCGCGGAGCCCGCTGCGAGAGCGCCGCGGCGATGTCCGGCGGCGGGGTCGGTGCGGTCGGCGCCGTCATGAGGGACGCTCGCTGGTCGCGAGCCGAAATCCGACCGGATAGAGCGGGCCGGGGAACGCACCGTGGCGGCGACGGGTCCGGGCCAGGTCACCGAAGCGCGAGAAACTCCCTCCGCGGGCCACACGGTATCCGCCCATGGACTCGACGAGGTGGTCCGCGACAAACGGCCCCGACGGGTAGGGGGTGTAATCGTCCGCGACGAACTCCTCCACATTTCCGCCCATGTCGTGAGCCCCGTACGGTGAGCGGCCCGCGGGAAAGGCCCCTACCGTCGAGGTGGTGTGCACGCCCGATTCACGGGTGTTGCAGGCATCGGGGTCGAAGGTATCGCCCCAGGGGAACTCCCGTCCGTCGTCCCCCTTGGCCGCGCGCTCCCACTCGGCCTCGGTGGGCAGCCGCCACGGATGCCCCGTTCGCTGCGTCAGCCACTGCGCGTACAGGTCCGCCTCGGCGGGCTGGACACCCGCGACCGGGTGGTTGGCCCGCTCCCACGGATAGGCACCGAGGTACCAGGTGGTCGGGCGGGAGGGATGACCGGTGTCCTCGAGGAAGTCCCGGTACTCGCCATTGGTGACCGGATAGGTGGCGATCCAGAAGTCGTCGAGGGACACGGTGTGTTCCGGTGTCTCCTTCTCGATCCAGGACTCTATGACACCGACGTGCTCCCACTGTGCGACCACCGTGGCGACGGCTTCGGGGGGAAGGCCGATCCTGACCTGTCCCCCGGGGACGAAGCTGGTGGCGGGCACCGGGCCCAGGCGCGGGTCTCCCGTAAGGGCGAGGATGACGCCTGCGGCCAGTCGCTCGGGCAGCGGTACGGTCGGGTCCTCGATCCGTTCCGCCAGCCGGGCCGGGTCGGCGTCGGCTGCGGCTCCGGCAAGGAACCGTCCGCGGTCCTTTTCGGACAGGTGCACGCGTGCCGGTACGGCGAGGTCAGCGTATTCCTTGAAATGCGGCGAATCGGCAACGTCACTCAGTCGCATGTGGGCTCGGCCTCCCAGACACTGAGCGTGTGACCGCCGAACTCGGCTTTCGCTGACAGGTAACGGGAGTTCTCCGCGGTCAGATGGACATGCGTGGGAATCACTTCCACCACCTCGATGCCGTGCTCGCGCAGTTGGCTGACCTTGTCGGGATTGTTGGTCAGGAGCCGGATCCGCGTCTGTCCGAGAGCGCGCAGCATGGCGGCCGCGACGCCGTAGTCCCGTTCGTCGTTGCCGCGGCCCAGCATGCGATTGGCCTCGAAGGTGTCCGCGCCCTGATCCTGCAGCAGATATGCGTCGAGCTTGTTGTAGAGACCTATCCCGCGGCCCTCCTGCCGGAGGTACAGGACCGTCCCGCCCTCCTTCCCGATCTGCCGCAGGGCCTCGTCGAGTTGGGGGCCGCAGTCGCAGCGCTCCGAGCCGAAGAGGTCGCCGGTCAGGCACTCGCTGTGGAGACGTACGAGGGGCGCGCGGTCCGGCATGGGAGGCAGCACACATGCCACATGCTCGCCCGTGCCCGGGAGGCCGTGGAAAGTGATGAGCTCCGCGCGCCGGCCGCCGAAGCGGGCCATGGTGGCGCCCACACGGGCACGGACGGTCGCCTCAGCCTTCTCCGGCTTCCCCGTACGGGGGGACCGGGGCAGTGGAGTGAGAGTCACTTCGCCACCCCTGCTGCACCGCTGCGGGCCCCGGCCACCAGCTCCTGGATCCACCAGGAGCACTGGACGCGGGGGAGGTCATCGCCCGTGCTGTGCTCCACGATGACGATGCGACCGTCCCAGCCGGCCACGGCAACCCTGGAGTCGTCCAACTGGAGCATGCAGGACAGGCCCTGTCCGAACTCGTCCAGGAGGTGTCCGGCGGTCAGCACTCCCGTAGTGCTGTTCCAGTCCACCGGCCATATGTACAGCCCGAAGTCATAGGAGCCGGCCAGGACAAACGGCGCTTCGGCGGCGCCGAGCAGGGCAACGCACTTCACCGATTCGTCGGGGCCCAGCAGCGTCTGTACGGTGTCGGTCCGCAGGCCACCGGTATCCGTACGGGAGAGCCGACCCACCTTGACGGTGTGGTCGCGGGAGGCGCTCGCCGCCACCGAATTCCCCAGTGCTGCCGCCGCGTTGACCAGGTTGCCGTGTTCCCACAGGACGGTGCGCTCATGGAATCCGCCGGCTGCGACGGTGCGATCGGTCGCTGCCGAGAGAAAGCCCTCCCCGGCCAGGGGCGCCAGGGACTTGACCGAACCGTCGTGCGCCTGCGCCCGCTCCCGCACGGCGAGATCGTCCGGAGCCAGAGCGATGAGCTCTCCGTTGTACGTGCCCGCGACCAAAAGGTCGCCGTCGAAGCAGAGCGAGGGCAACGGTGCCCCGAGCTGATCGCTGACCAGGCGATTTCCGTCGTGCCGCACCACATGGCCCGAGTAGGTACCCGCGTAGACCACGTCGTCGCGTACGGCCAGGGAGAGGATCGGCCCGTCCGTGAGGTCGAGGAGGCGGACCTGAGGCTCTTCGGAGCCGTCGGCGAACGACAGCGCGACCACGGTGCCGGAGTCGCAGCCGATGAACAGCTCGCTGCCGGAGGCCGACATCGCGTTGGGGCCATACGTGGGCTCGGCTGGCCCCGCGACCTCGGCGGCCGTGGCGAAGTCGAGGAGGTGGGGGCTGCTCCAGAAACTGCCCGCGGCGACCAGTCCGCCCGTGGCGGCCACGGAACGTGGCCAGATTCGGGCGTCATCCACTCGGTGGATACGTTCACCGTCGGTGTCGAAGAAGTGCAGCGAGCCGTCATAGGCGCCCACCACGAACCGCGAATCGTCGTCGGACCAGCTCACGCACCGGGCGGCCGACGTCGAGACCTCGACCGTCCGCAGGTGGTCGAGCTTCGCGGTGAGCAGGTCCACCGCACCGTCGTCGCGGGCGATGGCGAGAGTGTCACCACTGCCCGACCAGGCGCAGCCCTCAACGGAAGAATCGTATTTCCGAAATGCCGGCTCGCCGGAGGAGTCCGGGTCACTCACCGCCACCAGGCCGTCCTCGCCGACGGTGGCGACGAGCCCGTCCTTGCTGATGGAGACCATCATGCAGTGCGCCTCGTGGGAACCCACTTCCCCCACGAACCGGCCCGCTCGGGCCTCCCACATCGTCGCCCGGCCATCCTCGGACACGCAGATCAGCCGCTCGCCATCAGGCATCCAGGCAACGGAGTTGATGTCGTCGGTGTGTCGGGCCAGTACGTTGACGAGAGCAGCGGGACCGTCCTCCGGAACGTTCCAGACCGACACGGTCTTGTCCGCGGAAGCCGTGGCGAGCAGCTGCGGCACGGCGGGGTTCCATGCCGAAGCGTTGACGAGGCGACGGTGCCGCAGCAGGGCCGAGGGGACAGGGCTGCCGGGATCCGAGATGTCCCAGACGATGACGGTACCGTCGTAGGAACAACTCGCCAGGCGCTGGGCGTCGTTCCGGAGGCCGACGTGAGTGATGGGTGCCGCATGTCCCGATCCAGCGCGCGGCAGGTCTATAGGGCGCATCCGTGTCTTCTGCCTCTCCAGGGGGTGTTGGAAAGTCAAGTGGTGCGTGCTCAACTCGCCCGAGAGGGCAGAGGTGGTCAAAGGCTGCTGAGCTGTGGTTCATGCCAGGTGCAACGGCGGCCCACATTTTGATCAAGTAAATCCCGCGGCGGTAGGGGGAGTTGACATGAATGTGATCCAGTTCACACTTGAAGCGCCCGCAGATGACGTCTGGGTACGACTCTGATCACGCGGCGTTGCACGCACGCTGAACTTCATCGCCGGGCTGTCCCCGGCGGCGCTGCTGGCCCTGCTGGTGGCGTTGATCACAGTGGCCGCGCTCGCGCGTGCGGCCGCGTCGGCTGCGTAGGTCCGTCCCCCGCCGCCCAGGCCCGTCCGGGGGGGAGGTACGCCCGCGGACAGGCCGCCGGAGCCGCCCCCGTTGCCGTTGCGCCCTCGCACTCGTCACACGCGCCAGCTCCCGTTGTGCGCCTCGCCCCCGCTGCGCGGCGCTCAGGTCGTGGCGCGGCCGATCTTTTCGATCACATAGAGCTGCCGGTGTCCGCGGGCGTCGAGCCGGTCGGCCACCTGCTCCGCTTCCGCCCGGCTGGCATAGCGGCCGACGCGGTAGCGGTTGCCGTTGTCGTCCTGACGAATGACCAGCCAGGGCAGCACGGCTCCACTGTCGGTCATCGCGCCCCTCCGTCCGCCGTCCTACGCGCGGTCGCGCACCCCTCCTGCACTAATCCGCCAGCACCAGCGGGTCGCGCTCCCCGGCGATCAGGGCCTCGAGCATGGCGCGAGCGGACCTGCCCAGCAGGTCGGAGACGACCGCGGACAGCTTGATCCCGGCGTCTTCCAGGAGCTTCTCCAGCCGCTGAACCTCGCGGGTGCGTTCGCGGATGACCTCGGTGCGGTAGCGGGTCAGGTCCCGCAGCTGCCAGCTGGCCGGCGGAGGGACGAAACAGTGCCGGCACGGCCTGCGGGACCTGGTCGAGCATGGCGGCGGTGACATCGCCGGGGTCTCCGAAGGGCTGGTGCCCCGCTCCTCCGTGGACGCCTGGGCCCGGCGTGCGCGCGCAGGCAAAGGGTTAGCGCGGGTCCTCGCCGATGTGGTGGACGCGGACCAGGTTGGTCGACCCCGGGACGCCGGGCGGGGAGCCCGCCGTGATGACGACCGTGTCGCCGTGCCGGCAGCGGCCGATCTTGAGCAGCTGTTCGTCCACCTGCCGGACCATCTCGTCCGTCGAATTCACCGTCGGGCCCAGGAAGGTCTCCACGCCCCACGTGAGGCTGAGCTGCGAGCGGGTCGCCGGCTCCGGGGTGAAGGCCAGGACCGGGATCGGCGAGCGGTAGCGGGAGAGGCGGCGGACCGTGTCGCCGGACTGCGTGAAGGCGACCAGGAACTTGGCGCCCAGGAAGTCGCCCATCTCCGCCGCCGCGCGGGCGACCGCGCCGCCCTGGGTGCGGGGCTTGCTGCGGTCGGTCAGCGGTGGGAGGCCCTTGGCCAGCATGTCCTCCTCCGCCGCGGCGACGATGCGCCCCATCGTCCTGACCGTCTCGACGGGGTACTTGCCGACGCTCGTCTCGCCGGAGAGCATCACCGCGTCGGTGCCGTCCATGACGGCGTTGGCGACGTCGGAGGCCTCGGCGCGCGTGGGCCGGGACGCGTCGATCATCGAGTCGAGCATCTGGGTCGCCACGATGACGGGCTTGGCGTTGCGCTTGGCCAGCTTGATGGCGCGCTTTTGGACCATCGGCACGCTCTCCAGCGGCATTTCGACGCCGAGGTCGCCCCGGGCGACCATGATGCCCTCGAAGGCGTCGACGATCGCTTCGAGGTTCTCGACCGCCTGCGGCTTCTCGATCTTCGCAAGGACGGGGAGCCGGCGGCCCTCCTCGTCCATGATGCGGTGGACGTCCTCGATGTCACGGGCGGTGCGGACGAAGGACAGGGCGATGATGTCGGCGCCCACGCGCAGGGCCCAGCGGAGGTCTTCGACGTCCTTCTCGGAGAGGGCGGGAACGGAGACGGCGACGCCGGGGAGGTTGAGGCCCTTGTGGTCGGAGACCATGCCGCCTTCGATGACCATCGTGTGCACGCGGGGCCCGTCGACGCCTGTGACCTCCAGGGTCACGCGGCCGTCGTCGACGAGGATGCGCTCGCCGCGGGTCACATCGGCGGCCAGGCCCTTGTAGGTGGTGCCGCAGATGTGGCGGTCGCCTTCGATGTCCTCGACCGTGATCGTGAATTCGTCACCGCGTTCAAGGAGTACGGGACCCTCCGTGAATCGGCCGAGCCGAATCTTCGGGCCTTGAAGGTCCGCGAGAACGCCGACGCTGCGGCCAACTTCGTCGGAAGCCTTGCGCACGCTGTGGTATCGGTCCTCGTGATCGGCGTACGTGCCGTGGCTGAGGTTAAAGCGGGCGACGTCCATTCCGGCTTCGACCAGGTCCTTGATCTGGTCATATGAATCGGTGGCGGGGCCCAGAGTACAAACGATCTTTGCTCGGCGCATGGCGTCGAGCCTATGCCGTACTCACCAGTAGAGAATTGGTCGTGCATGACGATGCAACGGCCTTTAGATGAAAGGTTATTGACAAGAGTTGAATTCGTGCAGGGACCCGCTCCGATGAGCGGATTACGGTGCCTGGAATGGCGGCGTCCGCTCCTCCTCGGCCCGGCCCGCCGCGGCGACCGCCTGTAGCAGCCGCTCCACCTCGGTGGGGGTGGTGTGCGGATTGAGGAGCATGAGCTTGAGGCGGACCTTGCCCGGCCCCTTGCCCGGGAGTTCGGTACGGCGAGCTGACCGGGTGCGCCGCGGGGATGGGCCCACTGCGCCGGGCGGCGCCTTCGGCGAGGGCGTGCAGCACGGTGCGCAGGAGTGGTTCGAGCGCGTGGCGACCGCGGACTCCGCCGGCGAGCGCGGACTCCGGCCCGAGCGCGGTCTCCGGCCCGAGCGCGGGCGGCTGTTCATCCTCGAGGGAGGCGGCGATGTGGGTGGTCATGGGGCGGCCTCCGGGAGGGGAGAAGCGGTGGGGCCACACTCAACCGACTGTCCGCGGGATCGGGTCACAGCTGTGGTGGTGACATGGTGAACCGGGCGTTGACGTACGCGTGGACGGTCTGGCGCTGCGGCTGGAGGTCCAGCGGGGGCGGCTCCTCGGCCTCCGTGGGCCCGGCGTAGGCGCGCATCTGGCCGGGGGCTGCCACCGCGACGGGTACCGCGCGTTCCGCTCCCTCGTCGGCGAGCTCGAGAAGCGCTACGAGCCCTGTCCCCAGCGCATCGGCGTATTCGCGTGCCCGCTGGACCGCGTCCTGTACGGCCTGTCGGCGCGCGTCCCGGTAGGCCGTTGAATCCGGGCGGAGCGCCCACCAGGGGCCGTCCACGCGGGTGAGTTCAAGATCACCGATCCGGGTGACCAGTTCGCCGAGCGCCGTGAAGTCGGAGAGCGCCGCAGACACCAGCACTTGTCCGTGATAGGCACGGACCCGCTCCCCGCGTCCCTTCCCACGTAGTTGCGGGGTGATGACGAACGCTCCGGTCTCCAGCTTTTCCACTGCCGGGCCATAGGACTTGACGAGTTCGACTACGGCGGCGTTGCGCCGCGTCAGGTCCTCCAGTGTTCCGCGCCGGTCGGTGCCCCGGGCGTTGACGGTGATCGCGATCCTGGCGATCTCGGGATCGACTTCGAGATGGGCTTCGCCGCGGACGGAGATGCGCGGGGTTTCGGGTGTGCCGTACGGAGTGGGGCTGGGTGTCGTCATGTCAGCAAACTGTGGCACGCCTGCCATGACAGGTCACCGAAAAGAAACGCGCACCATCGACGGCGCTCAGTTCGCAGGCGTCGGCTGGCGGCTCACACGTGACGGAGTTCCCGTGTTCTGACCGGTGCGCGCCGTTGCCGGGGCGCCTGCGCGGGGGCCAGCCCGAAGGTGGTGTAGGCGGTGCGCGTCGGCAGCGGGTACGGGGTGCCGCCCGTCATGGAGTTGAGGATGGTGGCGCTGCGCCAGGCCGCCAGGCCAAGGTCCGGGACGCCGACGCCGTGGGTGTGGCGCTCGGCGTTCTGGACATACACCGACCCCGTGACCGTACGGTCCATCACCAGCCGGCAGTGCTCGTCGACGCGTGGGCGCTCCGATGCGTCCCGGTGGATGTGCGATTCCAGGGAGGCGAGGAGGGTGTCGAGGCGCCGCTCGCGGTATCCGGTCGCGAGCACCACTCCGTCGGTGGTGAGGCGGCTGCGCGTGCCCTGCTCTACGTGCTCGAGGTGGAGTTCGACCCGGGTGGTGCCGACCCGCCCCGCGGTGCGTACCGTGACACCCGGGGTGAGGACCACGTCCGGCCAGCCGCCGTGCAGGCTGCGCCGGTACAGCTCGTCGTGGATGGCGGCGATGGTCTCGTGGTCGATGCCCTTGTAGAGCTGCCACTGCTGTGGGAGGAGCCGGTCGCGTACGGTCTCGGCCAGGCCGTGGAAGTAGCGGGTGTAGTCGGGCGTGAACTGCTCCAGGCCCAGCTTGCTGTACTCCATGGGCGCGAAGGCGGGCGTACGGGCCAGCCATGCCAGCCGCTCCCGGCCGGGCGGGCGGGCCCGCAGCAGATCGAGGAAGACCTCGGCGCCGGACTGCCCGGAGCCGATGACGGTGAGGTGCTCACCGCCCAGCAGCCGCTCCCGGTGCTGCAGGTATTCGGCGGAGTGGATGACGGGGACCGTGGGGGCGTCGGCGAGCGGGCGCAGCGGCTTGGGGACGTACGGGGCGGTGCCCACTCCCACAACGATGTTGCGGGCGTGGGCGCGGCCCAGGGCTTCGGCCTCGCCGATCGGGTCGACCTTGGTGAAGTCGACCTCGAACAGGTCGCGTTGTGGGTTCCAGCGGACGAGGTCGACCTGGTGGCCGAAGTGCAGGCCGGGGAGGCGTTCGCTGACCCAGCGGCAGTACGCGTCGTACTCGGCGCGCTCGATGTGGAAGCGCTCGGCGAGGTAGAAGGGGAACAGCCGGTCGTGGGCCCGTAGATAGCTGAGGAAGGACCAGGGGCTTTCGGGGTCGGCGAGGGTGACCAGGTCGGCGAGGAAGGGCACTTGGAGGGTGGCGCCCTCGATGAGCAGGCCCGGGTGCCATCGGAAGGCCGGCTGCTTGTCGTAGAAGGCGGTGCGCAGGCCCGGGATGCCGTGGGCCAGGGCGGCGAGGGAGAGGTTGAACGGGCCGATGCCGATGCCCACCAGGTCCAGGACGTGATCTGACTCGCTGGTCATCGAGGGGTGCTTCCTTCCACGATTTTCAGCAGCGTTTCGAGGTCGGCGGGGCGGGTGTGCGGGTTGAGGACGGTGGCTTTGAGCCAGAGCCGTACGGTGCCGGTGTGGGGGTCGGCGGCGTGGGCGCGGCCGAGGACGGCGCTGCCCGCGGCGAGCAGCCTGCGGCGGATGTCGGCGACCAGGGCGTCGTCGGCGCCCACGGGGCGGAACAGCACGGTGCTGAGGGTCGGCGGCTCGTACAGCTCGAAGGCGGGGTGGGCGGCGACGACGTCGGCGAAGCGGTGGGCGGCGGTGCAGGTACGGTTCACCAGCTCGGCGAGGCCTCTGCGGCCGATCGCCCGCAGCGTGACGGCGATCTTGAGGACGTCGGCGCGGCGGGTGCTGCGCAGTGAGCGGCCGAGGACGTCGGGGATTCCGGCTGCGGCGTCGTCCTCGGGGTTGAGGTAGTCCTCGTGGTGGCCGAGGGGGCGCAGGATGGCGCTGTCGCGGACGGTGAAGACACCGGCGGCGATGGGCTGCCAGCCGAACTTGTGCAGGTCGAAGCCGACGGAGTCGGCTCGTTCGAGGCCGTCGAGGCGGACCCCCAGGGTGTCGCTGAACAGCAGCGGGCCGCCGTAGGCGGCGTCGACGTGGAGCCGGGCGCCGTGGGCGGCGCAGATGTCGGCGATCTGCGGGAGGGGATCGATGGCGCCGGTGTCGATGGTGCCGGCGGTCGCCACGGCGAGGCAGGGGCCGGGCTGCTCCTTGAGGGCGGCGTCGAGGGCTGCGGGGTTGAGGATGTCGGCGGGCGTGGGCAGGACGACGGGCTCGGGGAGGCCGAGGAGCCAGGCGGCGCGGCGGATGCTGTGGTGGGCGTTGGCGCCGCACACCACCTGGAGGGGGCCGCTCTGTTTGCTCGCCTCGCGTACGAGCAGCAGGGCGAGTTGGTTGGACTCGGTGCCGCCGGTGGTGATGAGGCCGTCGGCTGTCGGCTCGTGGGGGTAGACCTCGGCGGCGAGGCCGCGGGTGACGCGCGCCTCGAGGGTGGAGGCGGCCGGTGCCTGGTCCCAGGAGTCCATGGACGGGTTGAGGGCGCTGGCGGCGAGGTCGGCGGCGGCGGCGACGGCCAGCGGCGGGCCGTGGAGGTGCGCGGCGCAGCGCGGGTCGGCGGGCTCGGCGGTGCCGGCGGTGAAGGCGTGTACGAGGTCGCGCAGCGCTTCGTGGGCGCCGACGCCGGTCTCGGGGATCAGCGGCTCGGCGGCGGACCGTACGCGGTCGGCGACGGCTTTGGGGCCGCCGGCGGGGAGGGGGCCGCCGCGGTCGGCCGCCCCGGCGGCGAGCGCGTCGAGGACGGTGTCGAGGAGCGGCCGCAGGTGTCGCGGCCCTTCCGGCCCTCCGGCGAGGGTGGGGGCGTGGGTTCCGTCGGGCCACGTGGGCATGGGGCGTGTCCTTCGGCGATGGCAGTCGGGGAGTGCTCAGTCTGTCCGGCGGTTTCCCGGCACGCCCGGCCAGCGGGGGGATCGGCACCCAAAAGGGGTACGGGGCGCGTACCGCTGGTCACTCCGTGTATGGGGGCGCGGGCTAGGTGGCTGGCTTCGCCCGGCGCTTGGTGCCGGGTTTCCTTCCTGCCCACCCACCGCTTGACACCGGCGGGTGGGCGCGCCCGCCGGGGGCGGTCAGCCGCCGCAAGCGTCGGGCGGATACGGAAGGCCGCCCGAGGCGCCAGGTCAGGTGCCGCGGACGTGGAGGGCGCGGCGGAGGTCGTCGAGCTGGTCGGCGAGCCTGCGGCGCAGGGCCGGGACCGGGTCGGCCTCCCGCAGGCACTGTTCCCCCAGCCGCAGCGCCTCGGCGTCCACCACATGGGCGGGGAACGCGTAGCGCCCCAGGGCCTCGGCGATGGCGGCGCCCCGCCGGGCGGAGGCTGCCACGGCCGCCGGGTAGAAGCGCGGCACGTAGTCCCGTACGAGGTCCAGCTGCTCGGGGTGCCAGAAGCCCTCGGCGGTGGCGGTGACGAGGTAGTTGGACAGCTCGTCGTTGTCGAACAGGTCGGCCCAGGCGGCCTCCTTGGCCCGCGGGTCGGGGAGCGCGGCCCGGCAGCGGGCGGCGCCCTCCCGGCCGGTGGCGCTGGGGTCGCCGGCCAGCTCGGCGTCGATGTCGGCGGGGGTGGCCGCGCCGAGGACGCAGAGCCGGGCCAGGGTGCGCCAGCGCAGTTCGGGGTCGAGTGCGGGGCCGCCGTGGACGGTGCCGTCGGTGAGCCAGGCGCGCAGTTCGTTGGGGTCGGCGGCGCTGTCGATGAAGCCGCGTACGGCGGTGAGCCGCAGCCCGGGTGCGGCCTCTTCTTCCCTACGGTCGAGCAGGTCGCGGCACAGGGCGGTGAGGGTCGCGAGTGCGCCGGGCCGGGCGTCGAGCGGGAGGTAGCGGTCGGCGATGTGCACCCGGGCGAAGGCCAGCACGCCTTGGACGATCGCGATGTCGTTCTCGTACGGCAGGTGGGCGCGGGCGGCGTCGAGGTAGGCGGTGGAGGGGAGTTCGCCGTCGCGGACCATGTCGCGGGCGGCGTTCCAGATGACGGCGCGGGCGAGCGGGTCGGGCAGCCCGGACAGGGAGCGTACGACGGTGTCCCAGGAGCCCGCGTCGAGGCGGATCTTCGCGTAGGTCAGGTCGCCGTCGTTGAGGAGCACCAGGTCCGGGCGCCGGCCGGGGAGGGCGAGGGGGCTGGAGTCGCCGTCGCCCGGAATATCGGCCTCGAAGCGTTCGCGCAGTACGAGTGTGCCGTGGTCGGCGTGCGCCTGGTCGTACGCGGCGACGGCGATGCGGTGCGGCCGGCTGCCGGTGTGGCGGACGGCGAGGGACCAGCCGCCGGGGCCGTCGGCGGCGGCGATCTCGGGGGCGAGGGCGTCGACACCGGTGGTACGCAGCCAGGAGTCGGCCCAGGCGTGGACATCGCGGCCGGAGGCGCGGGCGAGGGAGTCGAGGAAGTCGGCGAGGGTGGCGTTGCCGAAGCGGTGCCGGGCGAAGTGGTCGTTGATGCCGGCCAGGAAGTCCTTCTCGCCGAGCCAGGCGACGAGCTGGCGCAGCGCGGAGGCGCCCTTGGCGTAGGAGATGCCGTCGAAGTTGAGGCGGGCGGCGGCGGTGTCGGGGACGCCGTCCGGCTCGGGGGCGACGGGGTGGGTCGAGGGGCGCTGGTCGGCGTCGTAGCCCCAGCTCTTGCGGGCGATGGCGAAGTCGGTCCAGGTGCCGTCGAAGCGGGTGGCCTCGGTGAGGATCTGGTAGCCCATGTACTCGGCGAAGGACTCGTTCAGCCAGATGTCGTCCCACCACTTCATGGTGACCAGGTCGCCGAACCACATGTGGGCCATCTCGTGGGCGATCACCATGGCGCGGGTCTGCCGCTCGGTGTCGGTGACGGCGGAGCGGAAGATGAACTCGTCGCGGAAGGTGACGAGTCCGGGGTTCTCCATGGCACCGGAGTTGAACTCGGGCACGAACGCCTGGTCGTAGGAGTCGAAGGGGTACGGCTCGTGGAAGATCTCGTGGTACCGGTCGAAGCAGCGGCGGGTGATGTCCAGGAGCTCGCCGGCGTCGGCGTCGAGGTGGCGGGCCAGGGACCGGCGGACGTGCAGACCCAGCGGCAGCCCGGCGTGCTCGGCGCGTACGGAGTGCCAGGGGCCGGCGGCCAGCGCCATGAGATAGGTGCTGATGGGCGGGGTGGGCGCGAGCTGCCGGCGGCCGTCGGCCGGGTCGCCGACGCGCCGGGCGATGCCGTTGCCGAGGACGGTCCAGGCGGGGGGTGCGGTGACGGTGACCTCGAAGACGGCCTTGAGGTCGGGCTGGTCGAAGGCGGCGAAGACGTAGGGTGCGTCGGCCATGCAGCACATCGTGTAGAGATACGTTTCGCCGTCGACGGGGTCGGTGAAGCGGTGCATGCCCTCGCCGGTGCGGGAGTAGTGCATGTCGGCTTCGAGGCGCAGCCTGTGCTCGCCGGGGCCAAGGCCGGTGAGCGGGAGGCGGCCGTCGGCGAGGGCGGCGGGGTCGAGTTCCCGTCCGTCGAGCACGGCGCGGTGCAGCCTGGCCGGCCGCAGCTCGACGAAGGTGTCCCCGGCCTCGCGCGCGGTGAAGTCGATGACGGTCGTGGAGCCGAACAGCTCCTCGCCGCGCGTCAGGTCGAGGTCGATCGTGTAGCGGTGCACGTCGAGGAGCCGGGCTCGCGTCTGCGCTTCGTCGCGCGTCAGTACGGACATGCCTGCCATGCTGCCGTATGCCCTGTGGGCGGCGCAGGTAGACGGCCGGGCGGCTCTGCAGGACGAGCTGGGCTTGTCCTGCAGAGCCGGCCGGGCCGTTGGCGGTGGGGCCCGGGCACAGGTCCGGCCGTGCCAGGCGGGCACTTCGCGCCGCCCCCGGCAGGGCATGCTGACACCACGGCAGGCGGACCGGCCGGGAGCCAGGTGACCGGGAGCGGGGCGGAGTCACGTCGGGGGTGACAGCGAAGTCGAACGCCCCGAAGTTCAGGCCGAAGTGGAGTGCTGTGCGCGCAGCCGGCCGCAAGCCTGCTGCTCGTGACGGGGGCGGATCAGTTGTTGATCACTGGGGATCAGGTCGGCGGCCGTTCTCGCTGGTGATGGCGCTGTTGGCCAGCGTCTCGTGGTGGCGGATGACCTCGGCGATGATGAAGTTCAGCAGCTTCTCCGCGAACGCCGGGTCCAGCTTCGCGCTCTCCGCGAGCTGCCGCAGACGCGCGATCTGCCGGGCCTCGCGGGCCGGGTCGGCGGGCGGCAGCTTGTGCTCGGCCTTGAGGCGGCCCACCTGCTGGGTGCACTTGAAGCGCTCGGCGAGCATGTGGACGACCGCCGCGTCGATGTTGTCGATGCTGTCGCGAAGCCGGGCCAGCTCGGCGCGGACGGCGTCGTCCGCGCTGTCGGTGGTGTTCACGGGCTGTTCGGGCATCGCTGGCTCCCCGTCGCGCTTCGCTGGTTCGCGGTTCACTGGTGGCAAACGGCGTCACGGTAACAGGGGCAGGGCCGCCCGCCCCGGCGGGCGGGCGGCCTGCGCGCGTGGGGTCCGAGTCCTGTGCCTGGGCGGCGCCGGGCTGCAGGCTTATGGCGGCGAGCGCGACCGCTCCGGCGGCCGCAGTTCTCTCGAGAGGCTTCAAGAGCTTCTTCAACGGACTTCCTTTCGTGGGGGGTTGCCGGGCCTTTGACAAGCCCATGCCAACAAGAAGCCCCCGGAAGTCGCCCCGCAAAAATCACGTACGAAAGCGGCAGCGCAGCGCAAAACATCCGGACCCCGTGGGGTGAGCCCGCAAACGCGCCTTCGGACTATGTGGAGGGAGTGACGAGGGTGACAAGGGTTGCTTTCCGACCACCCGGGCGCCGCCGGCTACCGGAACTCCCCCGCGCTCAGGGCGCACTCGAGCGCCCGGCACGCCCGTACAGTGGTGGCGTGGCGTCGAGCGGCGAGGTCGTACACGGCTTTCCGCATCTGGAGATGGTGCGGCAGTCCATCACCGCGCTCTATCGGCGGCTGTCCTATGACACCGTTCGCGCCTTCGACACCAGCGTGCTCCCGGCCGATGTGGCCTTCGCCGACTACGACGATTTGTATCTCGGCGTGCACCGGGTGGCCCGCACCATGGTGCGGCACCTACGGCTGCCGGACGCCCGGATGATCGTCACCTTCCGGGACATGGAGCACGCGGCCAATGTCGAACTCGCCGCCGGGCCCGAGTACTTCATCGAGCTGAACAGCCGCTTCCGCACCCACCGCCGGGACATCGGCGCCGCGCTCGCCCACGAGGTGACGCACATCTATCTGCACCGTCTCGGTCTCGGCCTCCCCAGCGTCCGCGACAACGAGATCCTCACCGACACGGCCGCCACGTACCTCGGCGCGGGCTGGCTGCTGCTCGACGCCTACCGCGCGGATCAGCTGTCCTCCCAGAAGCTGGGCTATCTCACCCCGGAGGAGTTCGGCTACGTCCTCGCCAAGCGCGCGCTGGTCTTCGACGAGGCCCCGGAGATCTGGTTCACCAGCCCGCAGGCGTACACCGCGTACGCCAAGGGTCTGGAGCTGGCCCGCCTGGACGAGCAGCGGCCACCGCTGACCACGGCCGGCTGGGTCGGGCGCCGCCGCTACGCCAAGGCCCGGCGGGCGGTCCAGAGCCACATGGCTGTCCCTGAGCCGTCCCACCCGCTCGACAGCTACGCCTTCGAGAGCGGCGCCCAGCTGCGGGTGACCTTCCCCTGCCCGACCTGCCACCAGCGGGTACGGTTGCCGGTCCGGGGCAGGCTGCGGGCGCGCTGCGGGCTGTGCCGTACGGTCCTGGAGTGCGACACCTGACCAGGGGCTTTCAGGCCCGGGCGCGAGGGGGCGGCGGTTCGTTCCGCCGGGGTTTCGAGCGGCGGGTAGCGGCCACTCGGGGTGGGGAGGAGGGAGAGGGCCTCGTCCCTGTCACCCCTGTTGTCGTGGAAAGGAATGTTCGGCCATGGCCACCAAGGAGAAAATGCAAGGCGCGAAGGCACGCGACATCATGCACTCCGGCGCGACATGCGTCGGCGAGAACCAGACGGTCCAGGACGCCGCGAGGATGATGCGCGACCTGAACGTCGGGGCCCTCCCCATCTGCGGGGAGGACGACCGGCTGAAGGGCATGATCACGGACCGCGACATCGTGATCAAGTGTTGTGCAGAGGGCAAGGACCTGAGCAAGGTCCGGGCCGGGGAGCTCGCCGGACCGATCTACTGGGTCGATGCGGACGGCGATGTCAGCGAAGCCCTGAACATCATGGAGCAGCACCACATCAAGCGCGTGCCGGTCATCGACGTCAAGAACAACCACCGCCTGGTGGGCATGATCTCCGAGCACGATCTGGCCCGTAACCTCAGCGACGAGAAGCTGGCCGAGTTCGTGGAGAAGGTCTACGCCCCGGCCTGAGCGGATGAGCCCGCCACTGCCGATGGGTGGGCTGCCTGAGGGCACCCCACCCACGGCACCCACCTGACTCCCTCAGATGCGGGCCTCCATGGGCAGCCTGCTGACACCCGGAAGCAGGCCGTCGAGTTCGCCGGGTTCGAACCGGCACATGCCCACCACATGCCAGAACTCACCCGCGATGTCCCCCTCGTACTTGTAGCCCCCCGAGGGTGCGAGCGCCGCCCAGCCCCCTGGTACGCCGATGAGCGTGGCGCGCAGCGCCGGCTCGCCCTCAGCGGGCATCTCCCACAGCCGGATGGTGCCGTCCTCGCCGCCACTGGCGAGCAGTGAGCCGTCGGGGCTGAAGGCGACGGAGAGAATGCGCCCGGTGTGGCCGGCGAGTTGGCCGGCCTCCCGCCCGGCAACGGGGTCCCACAGCTGGATGACCCGGTCGTCGCCGGCTGTGGCCAGCAGTCGGCCGGCCGGGTGGACGGCGGCGGTCCACAGCCGCCCGGAGTGGCCGCGCAGCCGGTGCACCGGGCGGCCGTCCCGCCAGATGATCGCTTGCCCGTCCCAGGAGGCGCTGGCCAGCCAGGCGTCACCGGGGCCGAAGGCCACGGCGTACACCCGGTCGGTGTGGCCGCCGAGTTCGGCCGTCAGCCTGCTCTCCGCGATGTCCCACAGCCGTACGAACCGGTCGTCGCAGCCGGTCGCCAGCCGCTTGCCGTCGGCGGTGAACGCGATCGAGCGCACCCGCCCCCGGTGCTGGGCCATCGTCGTGACATGCGCTCCTGTGCTGCGGTACCACAGGCGCACGGTGTCATCGTCGTTCGCGGTGGCCAGCAGTTCACCGTCGCCGCTGAACGTCTCGGCCCAGACGTGATCGGTCTCGACGTCGATCTCCCGCTGGTACTCACCGGTGCGGGCGTTCCACAGGTAGACGTCCCCGTCGTTGCTGGCGGTGCCCAGGACGTGGCCCACCGGGCTGAACGCCGCCGAGACCAGGCGGTCGCCGTGACCCGCGAGCTCCCGGACGCGGCGCCCGGTCGACGGCTCCCAGACCCGTACCACGCCGTCGTTGCTGCTGGCCGCCAGGTACGCTCCGTCGGCGCTGAACGTCACGGTCCCGATCCGGCGCCCGTGGCCCCGCAGGATGCGCCGGCCCTGACCGGTGACGGAGTCCCACAGCCGCACCACGGCATCGTTGCCGACGGTCACCAGCAGCGGGCCCGCCTCGGAGGCGCCGGCACCGGCGCGCGGCCGGAACCGGGCGGCCCAGACCGAACCCCGGTGGTCGGCGGGCTGCTGGCGCAGCGGTGCGACGGACCAGGACGTGGCCGCGGACTCAGCCATCTGCGGGGCGACGCGCCACAGACGGACCGTACCGTCGCTGTCCCCGGCCGCCAGCAGTGTTCCGTCAGGGTCGAAGACCACCTGGTACACGGCCCCGCTGCACCCGCTCAGCTGCCCGTCGGCGGTGGCGGGGGTGCCGGCCACCGGATCCCACAGCCGTACCTGTCCGGTGGTGTCACCGCTGGCCAGGAGCCTGCCGCCGGGGTGGAAGTCCAGGGTGTAGACGCGCCCGGCGTGGCCGGTGAACTCGTGCCGCAGCCGCCGGCCGGCCACATCCCACACCCGGACCACGCCGCCGCTGTCCGCCCCGCCCAAGTCACCGGTGGCCAGCAGCAGTCCGTCGGGGCTGAACCGCACCCGGTAGACAGCGCCCTGATGGCCCTCCAGCTCAGCCAGCAGCCGGCCGCTGCTCACGTCCCACAGCCGTACGCCCGCCGCGGCGTCGCCCGTGGCGAGGGTGCGTCCGTCCGGGCTGAACACCGCGGTGTAGACCGGGGCCGCGTGGCCGAGCAGCCGGCGCCTGGCCTCCCCGGAGGCCACGTCCCACACCGTGATCGTGCCTTCCACGTCACCGGTGGCCAGCCGGGTGCCGTCCGGGTCGAGGGAGACGGGCCACACACCGCCGGGGTGGACGTCCAGCCGGTGCAGGCACGTTGCCGAGACCGCGTCCCACAGCCGCACCGTTCCGTCCGCGCCGCCGGTGGCGAGCACGTCCTTGCGGAACTTCACGGCGTACACCCGGCCGATGTGGCCTTGGAGCGTACGCAGCGCCGTACCGGTCGCGGCATCGCACACCAGCACCCCGCCGTCCTCGCTGCCCACCGCGAGCAGTTCGCCGTCCGCGCTGTACGAGACGGGCTCGGGCAGCCGGCTGGTGCGCATGTCGAAGCCGTACGGGACCCCGACCGCGGAGGGCCGGAACCCGGCTTCGACGGGCATGCCCGGAGCGAGGGTGGCCCATGTCAGTTCCGGGCCGGCCAGGGTGTCCTGGTCCGCGGTCGCGTTGATCAGCGCGGCCCGGTTCCAGCGGCTTCGGCCGACGCGGGCGCCGTGCAGATCGGTCCGGACCAGCCGGGCCCGGCGCAGATCGGCGCCGCGCAGATCGGCGCGGGTCAGATCGGCGTCGTCCAGCCGGGCTCCGACCAGGCGGGCGTCACGCAGGACGGCGTCGGCGAGGTTGGCGCCGACCAGCCGGGCGTCGGTGAGGTCGGCGCGGGTGAGGTCGACACCGGAGAAGTCGCGATGGGAGAGGTCCTCGCCGGCCAGGGCGGCGCCGCGCAAGTCGGTGTGGGCGGGCACCCGGAGCCGGGTGAGGACCTTGACCGCGTTGGCCCGTGCGATCTCGTCACCCTCCCCGCGCCGCTGCCCGAGCCCTTCGTCGCCGGACGAGCCGTCGAGGGTGCGTTCGGCCCACTCCTGGCAGGTGCGGTGGTCGGCGAGGTCACAGAGGAACTCGACGGAGAGCTGGCTGAGCGGGCGGCGGGCGAGCAGCGCCTGCTCGCCGCGCCCGAGGCGGGCGGCGGCCTCGCGGGCCACCAGCCACTCGACGACGGAGCCGTGGATGAACTGGAACAGGCCGTCGTCGGTCCGCACCAGCAGACTGCCGGATCCGACGGCGTGTGCCGCCTGGGAGACGGACAGCCTGCTCTCCACCAGGTCCGACAACACCTCGGCCACATCGGTGAGTTCGTCCAGGCGCAGCGCGCTCTGCCCGCTCTCCCACAGCCGCAGCGCCAGGGTGGTGACAGCGCGCCAGAGCTGGTCCAGGTTCAGCCCAGGGGTGCTGCCGGGGCCGCCCTGCCCCCGCTGTTCCTCGTGCTGCAGCCAGGAGCTGAACACCTCCTCGTACAGCCCGGCGGGGCTGAGTGCGCGCCCGGCGCCGGCGACCGCCCGCAGCCGGTCCTGTGCGAGATCGGCGACGAAGCTCAGCAGCCTGGGGTTGCTGCACAGGGCGAGGAGGTCGGGGATGCCTTCGAGCAGCCGGACCCGGCGGTCGGCGGCCTGCTCGTCCCCGTAGCGGTTGACCAGATAGCGGCGGATCTGCTGCGGGGTGAACGACTGGAGGGCCAGCACACGGCGCTGTGGCAGCAGCCCGACGCGGTCGCCGAGCGCGGTCAGCACTTGCGCCTGGGACTTGAAGTGCTGGGTGCGGCTGCTGACCACGATCTTGGCGTTGTCCACCGCGGCGTCGAGCAGCACCTGCAGATGCTCGGCCGCCCGGTCGTAGGAGACCTGGTTGACCAGCTCGTCGAAGCCGTCGAAGAGCAGCACGATACGGCCCTGCCGCAGCATGTACCGGAAGGCCCGCAGATCGATGGTGTCCACCCCGTGGCTGGCCAGGTGGGCGGCGACCAGGCCGTCGAGGGTGTGGGCCTTGTCGAGGGCGCTCAGCTCGATCAGCAGCGGTACGAGGTGGGGCAGTTCCGTAGGTGTACGGCGGGCGAGCTCGTGCAGGGCGAAGGTCTTGCCGTGTCCGAAGTCGCCGAGGAGCAGCACGAAACGGCCGTGGTCGGCGTCGAGCAGCCGCAGCACGTCCTCCACGAGTCCGTCGCGCTCCTCGCCGCCGGGGCGCTCTATCTCGCGGTAGCGCTGCGGCAGGTAGAGCGTCGGCTGGTACCGGGTGTCGGTGCGCAGCCGATCGGTCTGGGCGGCGACGTAGCCGCGCAGGTCCAGCAGGCCCTGGAATTCGGTGAAGCTGCGGACCCGGACCCCGCGGCGCCGGGCCCTGTCCCGCAGTTCGCGCGGCGGCGGTGGTCCGTCGTGGACGAGTTCGGCGTCGGGTTCGGTGTCGGAGGCGTGGACGTGGTCGAGGAAGCGGTCGATGTCCTCCGCTCGCGGGGTGCCGGAGCAGATGGCCACGCGCTGCTGTCTGACGAAGCCGGACTCGGCCCAGGTCACCAGGAGTTGCGGCATGCTGCTGGGCACGTTCCGGATCTGTGCGCCCTCGTGCCGGGTGCGGCATACTTCGGCGACCCGTGCGACCAGGGTGTCCACCGGGCCCTCGACGGCGCGGGCTTCGGGGCCCGGCCGGTTTTCCGCGGCCGGCTCCGCCCCCGGCCCGGCCGGGAGGGCGTCGGAGGCACCGGGGTCCGCCTCGGCCGGTACGTCGCCTTCGGCGCCCGGCGCCTGCGGGGGCGGCCCGAAGACGTGGTGGGCGTGGTGCCAGGTGTTCTTGATCCGCTCGGGCTCCGCCTCCGGCGGCCCGGGCCAGCGGGTGAGCCCCTCCCGGGTGAGGCGCAGCAGCTGGTGGCGGGCGGGGCCTGCGGCGCCGAACACGGGGAGTTCGCCCGATGCGTAGGGGAAGAGCCCTGCGGCGGGTGCGGCCGCTCCGGCTCGCGCGCCCGCGGCGGGCCCGTGCAGCAGCAGGTGCAGCCGGGGAGCGGTCAGCCGGGCGAGTACGTCGATGTCGCGCAGCGGTCCGGGGCCCAGACTGCCGGCGCTGCTTCTGCCCGGACCGGCGGCGGTCCGGCCGTGGGTGTCGAGCGGGTGCCGGAGGGCGCCGATCCGCAGCCAGCCGTCGTCCTCGTACGGGCGCAGCGCCTGCGCGAACCAGGCGGCCTGCTCGGGGCCGAGCCAGCCGTACTGATCCTCGGACCGGTGGCTGTAGGCCATCGAGGAGTTGAGACCGGCGATGACGGTGCGCAGTTCCGGGACCGGGAACAGGCTCCACGGCTGGTCGCTGTCGAAGACGGCGTCGAGGCCCTGGTAGAGCTCCTGGAACAGCCGGGCGTAGTGCCGCCACTTGGGCCAGTAGGGCGGCTTGGGCTGCATCTCGTCGGCTTCGCAGTTGTTGAAGTACGCCTGGCAGGCCGCCCGGCTGACGTCCTGTCCGCCGGGGACGACGGCGACCCGGTGGGCTTCGAGGCCGAGGCGGGAGCGGAGGCCGGTGAGAAAGGTGAGGGCCTGGTCGCACTCGCGTGGGCTGCCGGACGCGGTGAGGTCCCCGGTGACGACGAGGAGGTCGGGGGCGGGGGCGCCGGCGCCCGTGAGTTCGACGAGGTCGCCCCAGATGGCGGCCTGGAGTTCCGCGGGGTCCGTGCCGCGGCCGAAGGACGGCCCGGCCAGGTGCAGTACGGACACGGCTTCCCGGGAGTGGTTCACCTCGGTGGCCTGCGGGTAGCGGGGCGCGGTCGCCGGGCGGCGGCGGCCGCCCCAGCCCGGTCGGGCGGGCGACCGGTCGGCGGACGACGGGTGCCACATGGCGCCGGGCCCGGCAGCGGCGTTCACCGCCGGTCCCCCGGGGAAGCCGGGCCGGGCGGTGGGCCGGGCCCGGCCTTCGAGTGCCTGGGCGACGCGGGTGAGCAGCAGGTCGCGGGCGGTGTCGGTGTCGGTGACCCCGACAAGATCGACGTAGGTGATCGTGGCGAGCAGGCCCTCGACGGGGATGTCCTCCACGCGGACGGTGAGCAGTCTGCGCTCGGGTACGTCGGGGTCGGCGCGCAGTGCGGCCTGCCATTCCATCCGCCCGTAGCGGGAGCGCTCGTAGTTGCGGGAGAGCACGGCGATGACGGCGGCGGACTCGCTGACGCCGCGGTCCATGAAGTCCACGAAGTTGGTGCCGGGAACGAAGTCCCAGGCTTGCAGGACCGTACGGTAGCCGGCCTCTTCCAAGATCCAGGCGATCCAGGAAGCCCATCGCTCGTCGGCCGGTGAGTAGCTGATGAAGAAGTCCAACGGCCGTGATTCCCCTGCGCGTTCATGGTGCTGCACCATGTCTGCCATCCTAGGAACCGGCGTGACCTCCTGACAGTGGATCGCGTGGTTCCTGCCCGGGCGCGCCGGATTCGAACGCACCATCGTCATGGGCCCTTCCGTCGCACCGCTTGTGTGCCATGCTCTTGGTTGTGCGTGTCCTACGAGGCTTACATCCGCTGGACTGGCTGGCCGGGGGGATCCTCGTACTCGGCCTGCTGTTCCTGGCGACAGGCTTGCTGCCGCGGGAGTCGGCCGGTGATGCGATGGTCCGCATCGGCCCGCTGCTGGCGTTTTTGGGCACGGTGATCGTGCTGGCCGAACTCACCAGCGAGGCCGAGGTGTTCGACGTGGTCGCCTCGGGCGTGGCGCGCGCGGGGCGGGGAGATTACGGGCGACTGTTCGTCCTGTGCGTGGGGTTCGCCTCGATCACGACGATCACTCTCAATCTGGACACCACGGCGGTGCTGCTGACCCCGGTGATGCTGGCACTCGCCTCCCGGGTGGGGATCGCCGCGGTGCCGCTGGCGATGACGACGGTGTGGCTGGCCAACACCGCGAGCCTGCTGCTGCCGGTGTCCAACCTGACGAACCTGCTGGCCGCGGACCGGGTCGCCCTGTCCCCCACGGAGATGGCGGCCACCATGTGGGCTGCCCAACTGGCCGCCATCGCGGTGACCATGGGCTGCCTGTGGCTCTTCTTCTGGCGCCGCGGACGGCGGGGTGCCGACGACTACGCTCCCCCGGACCTGCACCGGCCGGCGGACCCGGTGCTGTTCCGGGTGTGTGCCCTGGCCTGTGCGGGTTTTCTGCTGGTCATGCTCGTGGCCGAGGTGCCGCTGTGGGTGGCGTCCACGACCGCGGCGGCCGTCGCGGTCGTCGCGTTCGCCATCCGCCGCCGCTCGGCCCTGCGGCTGTCGCTGGTGCCGTGGCGGCTGCTGATCCTGGTGCCCGGGCTGTTCCTGGTGGTGGAGACGGTCAATGTCAACGGGCTGCATGACGTGCTGACTTCGGCGGTGGGACCGGACGGGGGCGTGCTCGGCATGTTCCGGGCCTCGGCTGCCGGCGGGGGCCTGTCCAACCTTCTCAACAACCTGCCGGTCTATCTGGCGGGCGAGTCGGCCGTGCCCGTCGCGAACCATGAGCAGCTGCTGGCGCTGCTCATCGGCACCAACGTGGGCCCGGTGGTGACGCCGTGGGCATCGCTGGCCACCCTGCTGTGGTTCGAGCGCTGCCACGCACAGGGCGTACGGGTGCCGCTGAAGAGCTTCATGGCCACCGGCGCGGTGCTCGCGGTCGGTGCCCTGCTGGCCTCCACCGCGGCGCTGGCGGCCACGAGTTGAGCGGCTCAGAGCTTCGCCTGGCGCGCACCAGGCAATATCCGTTCCGGCTCGCATCGCCGTCGGCATCCGTACCGTGGTTCGCGCTGCGGTACTTTGACACACGTTCAGGTGGCCGCGAGATCGGTCAGGCCGAGGACCGCCAGGCCAAGGAGCGCCAGGGTCAGGCTCCACCGGAGCAGGCAGGACGCGTGGCTGCTCCACCAGCGCACGCGGGGCATGGCCGAGGGCGGAATCAGGTTCCAGTCCACGCGGCGCAAGGCGGCTTTGTAGAGGACCATGGCCACGGTGCCCCATACGCCGGCCATGGCCAGGGGGCCCGCGATCGCCCGGAGTGTGGTGACGTCCACTGCGGTCTCCTTGTCGGGGGCTGAGTTTCGGGGTCGTGGACGCGGACAGCGCGGCGCTCGGGACCCCGCCCCCGGTCGGCCGGCGATGGACGGGGCCGCCGCGGCCCCGGGGTCGGTCTCCGCGCCAGAAGACCCACCCTGACCTCGAACGCCTCGCGGACTCCCCGCACTCGACATGTAGTGGGCGTGGCGGCGAACCCGGAGAGCTGCCTTGATGGATCGTGTCTTCTTCGGAGATTCAACGCGGCGGGTGGCCATTGGCGTGTGCAGCGCGCGGCCTGATCAGGTGGCGCCGCGCGGCCTGATCAGGTGGCGCCGGTCGCGGTCAGGTAGATCAACACGAGGTTGAGCGTGATGATGGTGACGGTCACGACCGCGGCAGCCACCGTTACCAGACGCCGGTTTGCGTAGGCACCCATGACGCTGCGGCGGGAAGTCAGTACGACCAGCGGTACGAGGGCGAACGGGATCCCGAAGGAGAGCACGACCTGGGAGATGACCAGTGCCTGCGTCGGATCGGCCCCAACAGCAAGCATCACGACGGCCGGGATCAGCGTGACGACCCGACGGATCACCAGTGGGATCCGTCGGCGCAGCAGGCCCCCCATGATGACTGCACCGGCGTAGCATCCGACTGCGGTGGAGGCGAATCCTGACGCCAGGAGGCCGACGGCGAAGAGCAGCGCGATCACGCCGCCGAGGTTGGTGCTGACCGCGGCGTACGCGCCCTCGAGGGAGCCGTCGGTCTCGCTGTCCTGTAGTGCTGTCGCTGCCAGCAGCAGCATGGCCAGGTTGACGGCGCCGGCTACCAGCATGGCCATGCCCACGTCGTACTTGGTCGCGGACAACAGCTTCCGTCGCTGCTCGCCCTCTTGTCTTCCGTGCCGGTCCCGGGCCAGCGCCGAGTGCAGATACACAGCGTGAGGCATAACGGTGGCGCCGAGCATGCCCGCTGCCAGGAGGACGCTGTCTGCGCCGGCGAACCGGGGAATCAGGCCGTCCACGGCACCCGATGCCGATGGAGGGGCCACGAAGAGTCCGGCGAAGAACCCCAGGGCGATCACTGCGAGCAGGCCGATGACCACCCGCTCGAAGGGCTGCTGTCCGCGTCGGCTCTGCAGGGCCAGGAGCCCGGTCGACACCAGGCCCGTGACCAGCCCTCCGGCGAGCAATGGCAGATCGAACAGGAGATACAGAGCGATCGCCCCGCCGAGTACCTCGGCCAGGTCAGTGGCCACCGCCACCAACTCGGCTTGCGCCCAGTAGGCCAGCCTGCCGGCTCGGGGCATCCGGTCGCGCAGGGCTTCTGGCAGTGACTGTCCAGTGACCAGTCCCAGCTTGGCCGACAGGTATTGCACCAGGCAGGCCATCAGATTTGCTGCCACGACGACCCACACGAGCATGTAGCCGTACGTGGCGCCGGCAGTGACGTTGGTTGCCACGTTACCGGGATCGACATAGGCGATCGCGGCGACGAACGCCGGCCCAACCAGGCGGAGCCGCTGCAGACGAGACGGAGCGGAGCCTTGGAGGTCTGCCCCTGCGGCCAATGTGGATCCGGTGGTGTACATAGGCTTTATGGCCCTTTCCTTTGTGCCCTTTCGGCCCGCGGTTTGCCGCACGCCTGCTCGCCGGCGGCCGGCCCCCAAGCGGCGTATCCCTCAGGCATGGTCTGCCCCCTCGATCGTGCGAACGGCGAAGCCCATGCACGTGGTGATCGCGTCCGAGGTAACCGGGACAATGGGTCCGATGTCGTGAACGTCGTCCTCGGCATCACCCGCACGATGCGTCCCTCGACGCTGGAGTTCATGGACCGGCCTCCCTCAATGCGGTGGAGGACATCACGCGGATGGGGTTGGACCGCGACGCCGCCGGGGACAGCGGCGCGATGCCTCACTGGCTGCGGCCGTGACGTTGGTGGCGAAGTTGCCCGGGCCGGCGTAGGCGACGGCGGTCACGCACGCGGGCCCGACGAACTGCACCATCCGGTGTGCCGGGAGGCAGCCGCCCCGGTGACTGGCCCACGGCCGGGTTGGTCTCGGGTGGGTCATGAACACGGCGGCTGCCTCCCTGGCTTCCGCTTCTCCGGCGGTCAGTAGATGTTCGAAGGCCGGACCATGCCCTCGGCCAGGTCGCCGAAGCCGGGTGCCACGATCGCGCCCGGGTTCTGGACGATCTCCTCGACCACCAGCGTCTCAGTGGTGAGCAGCAGCGCCGCGATGGAGGCCGCACTCTGCAGCGCCGAGCGGGTCACCTTCAGCGGATCGATCACGCCGAGGGAGAACATGTCGCCGTACTCCCCGGTGAGCGCGTTGAACCCGTGTCCCGCGGGCAGCGCAGCGACACGGTCGAAGACCTCCTGGCCGTCGTAGCCTGCGTTGATCGCGATCCAGCGCAGCGGCTCGCCGAGCGCGCTGCGGACGATGTCCCGCCCGGCGGAGGTGTCACCGGTCAGCTCCAGCCGGTTCAGCGCGGGCTCGCACTGTGCCAGTGCCGTTCCACCGCCGGCGACGATCCCCTCCTCGATGGCCGCCCGGGTGGCGGACAGCGAGTCTTCGACGCGGTGCTGCGTCTCCTTGAGCTCCACGCCGGTGGCTGCGCCGACGTGGATGACGGCGACGCTGCCGGACAGGCGGGCGATACGCAGCTGGAGGTTGTCCTGGTCGTGCTCGTTCTCGGCCCGCTCGAGCTCGCGCTTGATCTGTTCGATGCGGCCCGAGACGACCTCCTGCGAACCCGCGCCGCCGACCAGTGTGGTGCTGGACTCGGTAACGGTGATCTTGCGGCAGCGGCCAAGCTGGTCCAGCCGCACCGAGTCCAGGCTCAGGCCCGCGTCCCCGGTGACGACTCGTCCCCCAGTGAAAGCGGCGAGGTCCTCGAGCTCGGCGATGCGCCGGTGGCCGAAGCCCGGCGCCCGCACCACCACTGACTTGAAGGTGTCGTGCACGTTGTTGGTCACGAGCATGCCCAGGGCCGGGCCCTCCACGGTCTCGGCCAGGATCACCAGCGGACTGCCGCTGCGGGTGACCTGTTCCAGCAGCGGCATCAGTGTCTGGACCGTGGAGATCTTCTCGTTGGTGAGCAGGATGTAGGGGTTCTCGAAGACGGTTTCCATCCGGTCCTTGTCGGTCACCATGTAGGGCGAGACGTAACCGTGGTCGAACTCCACGCCGTCGGCGAAACTCACATCGAGCCCGAAGGACGGGGATTCCTCCACCGTCACGACCCCGCTGCGGCCGACGCGGACCATCGCGGTCGCGATCGTCTCGCCGATCTCGGTGTCGTTGTTGGCCGAGAGCGTGGCCACGTGGGCGAGGTCCGCCTGGCCGGCGACCTGCCGGGTGTTCTCCTGCAGGGCGTCGACCACCGCGGCGACCGCCTGGTTGATGCCCGCCTTGAGCAGCATCGGGTTCGCGCCGGCGTCCACCGCGCGCAGCCCTTCGCGTACGAGTGCCTGGGCCAGCACCGTTGCGGTGGTGGTGCCGTCTCCGGCGACGCCGTTGGTCTTGTTGGCGACTTCCTTGACCAGTTGGGCGCCCATGTTGGCGAACGGGTCGCGCAGCTGGATCTCCCGAGCGATGGTGACGCCGTCGTTGGTGATCGTGGGCGGGCCGGTCAGCTTCTCGATGACGGCATTGCGTCCCTTGGGGCCCAGCGTCACCTTGACCGCGTCGGCCAGGGCGTTCACGCCCCCCTCGAGGAGCCGTCGCGCCTCGAGGTTGAAGCGCAGATCCTTTGCCATCTTTCGTAACCGCCTTTCGAGCCGGTGGTCAGGGGGTGCAGCGGTTGCCGCGAACGAACGGCCGTGTCCTGCGCGGGGAGGCAGGATTACGGGGTCAGGGGACGAGGATGGCCCGGCCGCGGACCTTGCCCTCGTCCAGGTCCTGCAGGGCCTTGGCGAAGTCGGTCAGGGGGTAGCGGGCAGTGTGCAGGGCGACCTTGCCCTGGGCGGCCAGGACCATCAGTTCGGCCAGATCGGTGTAGGAGCCGACCAGGTTGCCGACGAAATTGATCTCGGTGGAGATGATGTCGATGGTGGGCACCGTCAGGACCCCGCCGTAGCCGACCACGTGGTAGTCGCCCGCCCGGCGCAGCATGGCCACACCGTCCTCGAGGGCGCCGCCCTCGCCGACGAAGTCGATGACCGCTTCGGCACCGTGTCCGCCGGTGAGCTCCCGTACGTGCTCCACCTGGGTGCCGTCGGCGACGACGGTGTGGTGGCTGCCGATGGCCTCGGCGAGCTTGAGCGCCTCCGGCGAGCGGTCGACGACGATCAGCTCGGCGGGACTCAGCGCGCGCAGGGCCTGGATGCCGATGTGACCGAGTCCGCCGGCGCCGATGATCACCGCCTTCTCGCCCGGCGCCAGCCGCCGCACCGCCTTCTTCACTGCGTGATACGCCGTCAGGCCGGCGTCGGCGAGCGCCGCGACATCCGCCGGGGCGAGCCCGCCCTCGAGCTTGACCACGGCGCGTGCGTTGGTCTTGATCAGTTCGGCGAATCCGCCGTCGGCGTCGATGCCCGGGAAGGCGGAGTTCTCGCAGTGCACATCGTCGCCGCGGCGGCAGGCGGGACACAGTCCGCAGGTGACCAGGGGGTGCAGGATCACCGGGTCGCCGACGGCCAGTCCGGTCACCGCGCTGCCGATCTCGTGCACCCACCCGGCGTTCTCGTGGCCTTGGATGTAGGGCAGCGCAACACCGGACTTCTCCGCCCACTGGCCCTCGACGATGTGCAGATCGGTCCGGCACAACCCGGCTCCGCCAACGCGGACGATCACATCCAGCGGCCCGGTAATCGTCGGTTCGGGTACCTCCTCGATCGCAGGTGTGCGGTGGTACTCGTGCAGTCGCACAGCTTTCATGCGGCGCCTCCTGCCATGCTTGTCGTGATGCGGTCCCCGAGGCCGCCGGTTCGGCCGCCCGCCGGGGTGTCGGTCGTGGGCTCGGGGGTGCCGTAGCGGGTGGCGAGCAGCCCTGTGCACATCTGGGTGTTCGCGTCGATGCCCACGGCGGTGGTGCGGCCCCGCCTCAGGTGGGTTTCCATGCCGGTGGGGAGGACCCGCCGTCCGTGCTCGTCGGTGAAGACCGGCTCGTCGCCGCCGGTCGGCAGGCCCAGGGCCCTGCGCCGGCGGACCAGGGGGGCCGTCAGCTGGTCGGACAGGTCGCGCAGCCGGGCCTCGGCCATCTGCCGGGTGGTCCAGCCCAGTTCGGTCAGCCGCTTGCCCAGCCGTCCCTGCGCGGCCAGATAGCCCTTGCGCCGGAAGATCATTCGCAGCTCGGCCGGCTCCTTCTCGGCGTGCTGCGGAAACGATCCCGAGAACCCGGCCTTCGCCGCGACCCCGGAGTTGATCTCGTCGGCGGCGAAATGGTCTTCCAGCCTGACCTCGGCCCCCTGGACTCCGGGAACCGCGCGCACCGCCTCGTACGCGTCGGCCACCATCAGGTAGGCGAAGTTCGGTGCGCAGAAGTACGTCGGCAGCCGGAGCCGTACCAAGGCGGTGCACGCCGATGAGGCGTCCTCGCGCACGCTCGCCTCGGTCACGAAGCCCAGATCGGTGATCGCCCGATCCAGTTCCGGGTCGTGCACTGTGCCCAGCGCGTCCCACACCTGTGCCTCGAGCGGGGTCCGGGTGGTGGTCATGCCGTCGCCCCCGCGTGCGACTGCGGTGCCGGCACCTCGGCGGGAACCTTGAGGTCGTAGAGCCTGGCGGCGTTCAGGCCAAGGATCTTGCGCTTGACGTCCGGGGTCAGCACGCCGTACTCGGACTGCATGTCCTGGGGGATCTGGAAGTCGACGAACCTCTCGACCAGCCACTTGGGGTGCCAGATGGCGTAGTCGCTGCCGAACAGGATCCGGTCCTCGTCCAGCCAGTACAGCAGCTCGCCGATGATCTGGGCGAAGTAGCGCGGCCGGCTGTGGATGAAGGGCATCGCTACGGCGAGTCCGCCGTAGACGTTGGGCTCCTGCGTGCCGATCCAGCAGAAGTCCTCCAGCCGGGGAAGGCCGACGTGCTCGATGACGAAGTTCAGGCCGGGGAAGTCGGTCGCTGCGGCGTCGACATCGGACACGTCGAAGGCGTCGCGGTCCAGCGGGTAGACCGTCGGGCCCTTGTGGATGTGGATGTTGGTGATGCCCAGCTGTTCGCACTTGGCCAGGTACCGGTAGGACCAGTCGTCGGTGAGCTTCCACCCCCTGGAGTCGCCCCGCCACTCGGCGGTGTACAGCTTGACGCCCTTGAGGCCTCCGCCCTCGGCCAGCGCTTCGAGCCTGTCCAGCCCGGCCTCACCGTCCCGCGGGTCCCAGGCGTCGTTGAGCACGAGCTTGTCGGGGTGCTCCGCGCACAGCGCGAGTGCCCTGTCCCGTTGGTGGAAGCCGCGGGTGTAGAAGTCACTCAGGTACGCGGGCTGGAAGATCGCGGTGTCCACATGGCCGATGTCGAACAGGTCGTGGACGAAGTCGGCCTCGGAGTACTTGCAGAACTTGTCCAGCGGCCACAGCCACTCAGCGGGGCTGAGGTTGCGGTGGTAGTCGTAGAAGCACTCGATGAAGCCCTTGCCGTGCCGGTTGGCCTGGTTTTCCGGGCTGCCGTCCCACAGGGCCACGTGGGCGTCGACGATGTAGTACGACTCGCCGTCCTTGGTGTACATGTGCCTGCCTCGATTCGCGTGGGTTGGGGGGCGGAGGGGGTGTGCGGTGGGGGAGTGCGGGGGCGGATGCGGCCCGTGGAAACGCACTCCCCCGACCGTTCTCCCTCCTGGGCAGCCGGTGCTACTGGACCGGCTTGAGGTCGAAGTCGATGTACTCCGCGGCTTCCTCCGGGCTGGCGAAGAGCATCGTCTTGTCGTCGAAGTGGACCATGCGCCCGTAGTGCGTCGACATGATCTCTTCGAAGTCGGACTGGTCGAACTCGAAGCCGATCGCCTCGGTGATCTCGTCGAAGTCGAACAGCAGCTTCCCTTCGCCGTCGACCCGGATCATCGACGGGTACTCCTCGACGGACACGCCGGCCTTGCCGCGCATCACCTCGGCCACGACATGGCCGTTCTGGTTGTTCATCAGGGTCACACCGCACATGTTCGAGAACGTGCGGTTGGTGTCGAAGTTCTGATTCTTGCCGGCAGTCACTGCGACAGTCCCTTCGGTTCGGAGAGGTGCAGGTCGGACAGCAGGCTGCGGAAACCCGCCGCCGCGGCGTCGAAGGAGTCGGCGAAGGTGACCACCTTCTCCTGCGGCTGCGACCAGATCGGCTGCAGTTCGTGCGCCGCCCTGACGCTCAGCGGTACCCACGCCTCCAGCCAGCCCTGCAGTACGTCCCGGTTGTGCCGGCCGTGGGTCTCGTCCGTGGTGAGCATGCGGAACAGCGCCCGGGTGTAGCGCAGATCGCGGTCGTAGTCGTTCTCCCCGGTGCCGACCAGCGTCGGGGTCACGTAGTCGCCATTGCGCGCGGCGACCTGCATCACCAGGTGGCTGCGGAACAGAACACCGACCAGCGACTCGAACACCACGTTGGTGGCGAACAGAGACTCGGCCCAGTCCCCGATGGCGGTGAGCTTCTCGACGTTCTCCCGCACCCCCTGCCAGGCCGGGTCGGTGTGCCAGGTCTTCCTGTGGGCCGCCCCGTCGAAACCGATCTCCGCCTCGGAGAGATCCAGGTTGAACAGGGCCAGGTCCTGGGCGAAGCGCAGCTTGTGGGCGCTGTTCACTGCGATCGCCGTGTTGATCATGTTGGTGGGTGCGGAACGCTGCTCGGAGGTGAACACGTGCATGCCCAGTCCGTGCTCGGCGTGCATCCACGCGCCCAGGTGCCGCTCCAGGAACGTCACCCAGGCCGAGGACCAGCCTCGGTAGGCGTCGGCCTTCTTCGCGTTCTCCAGGTTGAGCTGGATCTGCCGGACGACGTTGGAGTTGTTCCGGTAGATCGTCTGTTCCCACTCCTCATTCGGGTCGAGGAAGCGGTGCCAGTCGCCGGACCGAAGCACGGTCCAGTCCTTGGGGTAGCCGCCCTTGCCGTCCGCGAACCCGTAGATCCAGCCCTGGCTCAGGTGACGTTCCGGGTCCGGCTGCACATCGAGCGTGACGTCCTCGTACATCGTGGCCCGCTTCTTCTGGGGCGTGAAGTAGTTGTACGAGCGGCTCTTCGAGCTGGGGAATTCTTTCAGACCCGCTTCCGCGCCGGTGAATTCGATGCGGGGAAAGCTCCTTGGCGCGGTCTTTTCCGCTGGGGCCATGGGCGCGCACCTTTCTGTGTCTGGCTGATGGGTGAAAGTGGCATCCGTCGGGGATCCGTCAGTCCTCGGCGGCAGCGGTGATGGTGAACTTGTCGAAGAAGATCTGCTCTTCGGGCACGCCCATGCCCTCCAGCAGCGGCAGGGCCGCGTCGATCATCGGCGGCGGCCCACAGAGGTAGATGTCGCAGTCGGCGAGGTTGTCCTCCCGACGTTCCAGGACATCGGTGACCAGACCGGTCTCCCCGGGCCAGTCGTGCGGCCAGCTGTCGGACAGGCAGGGCACAAAGCGGAAGGCGGGCAGCTGCTCGGCGAGGTGTGTCAGCTCGTCGAGTTGGATCAGGTCGCCTTCGGTGCGGGCACCGTAGTAGTAGACCGCCTCGCGCTCGTTCCCGCTCTCGGCCATCTGCCGCAGCAGCGACAGGATGGGGGCCATCCCGGCGCCGCCTCCGACGAAGACCAGCCGGCGGTCGGAGCCGACTCGCAGGGTGAAGGTGCCGTACGGGCCGGTCACCTGCAGCGGGTCGCCGGTCGCGAGGCCGTCTTCGAGCAGGCCGGAGAACTTGCCTCCGGGGTAGCGCTTGATGATGAACTCCAACTGGCCTTCGGCCGCGGCGAGGTTGGCCATGGAGAACGAGCGGTGTTCACCGGTTCCGGGGACGGTGATGTCGACGTACTGGCCGGGGTGGAAGCGGAAGGTGGACTCCTCGGGCAGCTTCAGCCGCAGCAGGGAGATGTCGTGCGTGAGCTCCCTCAGCGAGGCCACCTCGGTCTGTTCGGTGACCACCGGCAGACCGGACCTGATCATGTCCTCGTCGTAGTTGTCGAGTTCGATCTCCACGTCGCTGTAGGCGTGCGACCGGCACAACAGGACGTACCCCTCGTCCCTTTCGAAGTCGGGCAGGGCGAACGTGGAGTACTGGCCCATCTGGACATCGCCGTCGAGCAGGAAGGACTTGCATGCCGAGCACTGGCCTTCCTTGCAGCCGTGGATCAGCATGACGCCCTGCCGGAAAGCGGCATCGAGCACCGTTTCGTCCTCGTCGGCCTCGATCTCCATGCCTACCGGTTCGAATCGGACCTTGTGCGTGTCGGCCATGATGCCGCTCCTCGGGTGGGGGCTCTCGCCGCGGCGCGTCGCGGCTGCGCGCCGCGGCGAGAGCCGGTCGGGTCGGCGTCAGGCCGCCGCGGGGGTGACGTTCGGGTTCGCCTTGTAGGCCGCGATGTGCGCTTCACGCTCGCTGTCGGACATCTCGTTGAGCAGCACGTTGGGGCTGTAGAACGGGGTGCCGCGCACGTCGTCGAGGGTCCACAGCTTCTTCGGGTCGTCCAGGTCCAGGTGCGGCTGCGGGACCAGCGTCTTGCCGTCGTCGCGGACGTAGCCGAGGTCGGTGATGATGTCGGCCAGGTCCTGCCCGTGGTAGAGCGTCTCCCACTCGCGCTTGCCGGTCAGTCGGCCCATGTTCGGGGTCGGGGTGCCCTCGTACTCCGGGCGGAAGGCCACCTTGTCGGTCCAGTGGCAGGGCTCGGAGCAGTAGGTCCGCCACTGGTCGTCGACCTTGTCGACCACCATGTCCTCGCGGACGAGGCACGGCACCATGCAGGTCCAGCAGCGGTGCGGGTACTCGTAGCCGACGTCCTCGAACGCGATCGGCTTGTTGCGGCCCGGGTAGCGCAGCCGGTTGTACTCCTCCCACCAGCGGCCGAACTGGTTGTACCAGCCGGGGTACTTCGACTCGAACCACTCGAAGTCCTCGTCGGTCATCGGATCGATGCGCCAGTAGTTGACCGGCCATCCGGTGGCGAAGAACTGGGCGACGCGGTGCACGTAGTGCTGGTTGTAGATCCGGTTCCACGACTCCTCGACCAGGTCGTGCGGGATGACCAGGCCGTACTTCTCCAGCGGGATGAGGTAGCTGCGGTAGTAGTCGTCGTAGATCCACCGACGCCACATCTCCGCGTAGCTGTCCCGGTCCTTGCGGCGGTCCTTGGTGCCGTACTCGATGAAGGTGCCGATCGCGGCGTCCACCACGCAGTGGTTGTTCCACCACGCGTAGCGCAGGTCGCGCTCAAGCAGCTTGCGGTTGTCCTCGTCGGCCAGCGCCATCAGCAGGATGGAGTAGCCGTTGGAGATGTGCCGGGACTCGTCCGACTGCACCGAGTGGAACACCGTTGGCAGCAGGTAGTCGCCGTTGGCGGACGCCTCCGACGGCATGGCCACGAACAGGGTGTTGGTGAAGGCGGTCTCGGCGACCACGGTCAGGTAGATGTTGGCGGCGGTGATCGCGTCGCCGGTGATGAAGCCCTCGCCGAACTGCCGGCCAATGGTGCCGCAGTAGCTGTTGGAGAAGGCCTTCTCGGTGATGTCGAACCCGGCCGGGTCGATGTAGTGGTTCATGTACAGGCGCTTGAGGTTCATCTGGATCGTCGAGTGCCTGACCTCGTCGATCATCTGCACGGCCAGGCCGTTGTGGATCTCGGGGTTGGGGACCGCGTCGATGGCCATCGGCATGGCCCGGGCGGCCGAGATCTCCGGGAACGGGATGATGGACAGGAACAGCTTCTGCCACTCCATCCAGCGCTCTTGCACCTGCCGGAACATGTTCCCGCGGATGGCACCGTCCATCGCGCCGTAGACGCGGTTGTCCTTCTCCTCCTCCATCGGGAAGTAGGAACGCAGGATCTGCTTGAGGGGGTCCTTCTTCGGCGCCTTGTCGAACTTGTAGTCGGTGCCGAACCGCTTCGCCGGGGTGGCGAAGGTCGGCTCCCATGACAGCTCGGTGATCTTCTTGTGCGCCTTGCTCAGACTTTGTCGGCTCACTCCATGCCTCCTGGGAATGGGTGGTGCACGGCTTCGGCGCCCGCGACCGCACCGTCGCCACGCTGGTCACCCGCGTGTCACCCGGGGCGCCCCTGGCGGTCGCAGGGGCCCCGTCGATGACGTCCTGGCATGAGCAATCACACGGCACCCGGCGGCCGGGCGCGGTCTCAATATGAGACGGTCCCGCGGTCTTCCTGCGATGTGCGGGGCCTGGTTGCATGGCCGTAACACATCCCCGAAGCGCCTCTGAAATCTCACGAGCCGGAAAGGGAGACGTGATGCGCTCGACACACTCCGACGCTCCGCGCCCGCCTCGCGGACGGGTGCTCGCGGCGGCGCGGGAGCGGTTCATCACGGCCGGGGCCGTCGACTGCGACCAGGTACGCGAGACGATCGCCGCCTCGTGGTGGAGGTCGAAGAGCTGGAAGGTCGCCGCCGACCATGTCCAGCAGCCGTACGCCAAGGACCCGAATCTCGAGACCCCGCTGGTGCACAGCGCCGCACCGGTCCTCAAGCGGCTACGGGAGCAGGTGAGCGATGAGGCGGTGAGCATCATCCTCACCGATGCGGCGGGCGTCGTCCTCGACCGGCGCACCGGGGACCCTCAGCTCGAACGCCACCTGGACCGGGTCCAGCTCGCCCCCGGCTTCAGCTATGCCGAAAAGTTCGTGGGGACCAACGGCATCGGCACGGCCCTGGAGGGCCGCCAGGCCACCGGGGTGGTCGGACACGAGCACTACGCCGAGGACCTCGAGGACCTCGGCTGTGTCGGGGTGCCGGTACGCCACCCCGTCTCCGGACGCGTGCTCGGTGTGCTGGACCTGACCTGCTGGAGCCACGACGTCTCACCCCTGCTGCTGGCGCTGGCCAAGACCACGGCCGAGCACATCGAGCGGGAACTGACGACGCTGACCGGACTGCGGGAATTCGCGCTGTTCCAGGAGTACCTGCGGGCCTGCCGCCATAGCCGCGGCATCGTATTCGCGCTCAACAACGACGTCGTCATGATGAACGACCATGCCCGTCAGGTGCTCACGGCCACCGACCAGGCCGCGCTGCTGGCCAGCGCGGCCGAGGCGATGATGGGCAGCAAACGCGTCACGATCGATGTGGATCTGCCCAGTGGCGCAACGGCCAGGATGTCCTGCGCTCCGGTGCACGCCGAATCAGGTCCCGCCGGTGGCGTGGTCCGAGTCCGGCTCACCGGGACGGCCCCGGGGCTGCCGCCCGGCACACCGGCCTGCCGCCCCGTGCTGCCCGGCCTCGCCGGCTCGTCTGCCGTGTGGCAGCGCGCCTGCGACCAAGTGCGCGCGCGCTACCAGACCGGCGAATGGATCACCGTGCACGGCGAGGCGGGCACCGGCAAGCTCGCCCTGCTGCGCGCCGTGCACCGCCACCACGATCCCGCCGGCCGCTTCCACGTACTGGACGCCGCCGAGGCGACCGACTCCACCGCATTCCTCAGCTACGTGCGGCAGGAATTGCAGCAGAGCAGCGGCACGCTGGTACTCCGGCACATCGACCGGCTGCCCCGCGAGACCACTCAGTCACTTGCCGCTCTCCTCCACCGGCAGCACCGGGCCGCCGACCGGGCCGGAGAGCGCCTGTGGGTGACGGCGACCCACCACCCACTCGACCACGACCACGACCTCGCCTGCCTGCTGCGCGCCTTCCCCGCAGCGGTGGAGGTCTCGCCGCTGCGCCACCGCATCGAGGATGTCGGCGAACTCGTGCCCTTCCTGCTCACGAACCTGAACTCGACCGCCACCTTGACCTGCTCCCCTGCCGCGATGCGGCTGCTGATGCGCGCCACCTGGCCCGGGAACACCGCGCAACTCCGGCAGGCCCTGAGCACCGTGGCGCAGCACCGCAGATCCGGGGTGATCGAGCCGGGCGACCTGCCTCCGGAATGCCAGACGGTGGGCCGCCGGGTGCTCAGCCCCCTGGAGTCCCTCGAACGCGATGCGATCGTACGCAGCCTGATCGACGCCAAGGGCAACAAGAACGAAGCCGCCCGAGCACTGGGAGTCTCCCGCGCCACCATTTACCGCAAGATCCGCGAGTACGGGATAGATCCCCCGCGCTGACACCCGCCGGCGTTGAGCGGAAGCCCGGTGCTCCTCCGTCCGGCGGATGGCCGAGCAGGCGGCCCGCGGCCGGATACCAAGCGGAACGCCGGACACCCGGTGCAGGATCCCGTCGATCACCTGCCGGTGGTCCCGCCACCTGCCGCAGCGGCCAAGGCCCTAGCGGACGAGGTCGAGCACCGCGCTCTGGCTGACGAGTTCGAGCAGGTACGGAATGTCCTCCGGCCGCCCGGCGACAAAACTCCGGTCGGAGTCCGGCCGTGCGATGGAGCTCTGGAACGCGCCGCCGTCCAGGGCGCGGATCTCCAGGCCGGCCTCCGCGGCGAGCAGCGCACCGGCGGGGAAGTCGATGACCCCGGCCCGGTAGCCGACGAAGCCGTCGATGTCGCCGCGGGCGAGCATCGACCAGGTCAGCAGCGGCGCCCACAGCTGGAGCAGGCGCCTGGAGCGGGCTTCCAGGGCCGACTTGAGCGTGCACGCGGCCGGGTCCTCGCGGGCGACGGAATGCCCCTGGGTCCAGGCCAGCAGCGGCCCGGAGGGCGAGAGCGGTCCGGCGGGGCCGGTCATCCGGCCGTGCGGCCCGTATGCCCCGCAGCCGTTCAGCGCCGACCAGGTCTGGTCGGTGACGGGGTCGTGGACGACGCCGACCACCGGTTCGTCGTCGACGCACAGAGCGACACCGACGACGTACGCCGGCAGCCCGATGACGACGTTGTTGCTCCCGTCGAGCGGGTCGACCAGCCACGTTCTGCGCGGCCCCGGCGCGTCGGCCGCGTCGCCCTCTAAGCTCCCCGCCTCCTCGGCGAGGATGCGGTCGTGCGGGTAGCGCTCCCGGATCCGCTGTACGACGAGCCGCTCCGCCATCAGGTCCAGATCGGTGACCACATCGCCGCGGTCGCCCTTCGGGCGGATGCCGTACTGGCCCTGGAATCCGGAGAGCACCAGAGCGCCCGCCTCGCGGACGGCGGCGACGGCCAGCTCCCGCTCGGCCGCGAACTCCGCTGCCGCGAACGGCTCTCCCGCGTCCACGGTGCCGGCTGGGTCAGTCTTCGTGATGCCCATGGATCCTCCTGAGGGCGGTCAGCGCCGTCCGGGCGGTCAGCACGGCGTCGCATGTCTGTCGTACCACCTGGTGGGCGTTGCCATGCACCGGCCCGAGGGAGAGGTCGCTGTGCCGTGGCAGGGAGCGGCCGAGCACCAGGGTGGCGGCGGCGCTCCCACTCGGTACGACGGTGGTGTGGAACGCCCCTGCCGGCAGCCGGTAAATCTGGCCTCGGGTGCTGGTCTGCTCGGGGCCGGGCTCGCAGCGGACCAGGCGTGAAGTCGGCCGGATCTCGTCCACCCCGGAGGGACTGCTGTGCACCTGGAAGACGCGGTGGGTGGGCCGCACGGTATCCCGGTCCACGCAGATCCGCAGATTGCCGACCCGGCCGTAGAGCACCAAGCTGGTCAGCTCCCAGCTGTGACAGTGCATGGGCGATGTGGTGAGTTCGACGGAGTCGCTCGCGCCGGGCTCGAAGACGTGCACGCAGACGCCCCGGTCGCCGTCACGTAACACCGGCAGGCAGAGAAAACCGAGCGGGTGACGTACGGCGCGCAGCTCACGCCGCCCGGAGGCGACGTCCTCCAGTGCGGTCGATGCCGCGTCGAAGAGCGAGTCGGTCCCCCCGCCCAGCCCAATGGTCCGTTCGAGTACTCGATAGTCCATGGGATGTCTCCTTCGGCGCCGGGTCCCCCAGCGGCGGCTCATCTCCGGTACGGGTTCTCCGCGTGCAGCGCCTTGTCGATGATCTCGCCGACGTCTCTGTCGGTGATGGCGGCGGGAAGCGCCAGGTCCAGGCTCTCGAACAGGCGGCGCGCCTCGTCCACCGTGGGCTCGTCGCTGAGCGGCGCGGCGCCGTGCAGATTGAGGGCGAGCGCCTGTTCGCGGGCCTGGTGCAGCTCGGTCAGGTAGTAGTCGTAGAGCGGACGCCCCCGCTCCACCAGGAGGTTGACCCGGCGCAGATCGTCCTGGGTGATGATCAGGCACGAGTCGGTCAGGTCGAAGCGGAGGGTGGGAACCACCGACGAGAGGTGGACGTCGATCTCCAGGATGTCCAGCCGCTGCTTGTGCCAGCAGGCGGCGAGCACGGTGGCGTACGACTCCTTGCGCGTACGCTCGGCGCTCCAGCCGCGCCGCTCCGCCTCGTCCCCCTGCCCGCCGTCGAAGGTCCGCCGGAAGCGTGCGTACGCCTCGCAGGCCTGGGGGTTCGCCGGGTTGACGATGTCGATCTTCATCGTGAGGGAGCGGCGCTGCTCCTGCGCCTTGCGTACGCACTCGGGGAGCGTGACGGCGCGCAGATACGTCCCGGTGCCGCCTTTGAACACCCACCGGTCGGTGTTCTGCCGCGCATCGTCCAGCGCCCGTCTGACCTCGGTCCCGGACAGCGACCGGACCATGGCGAGGTCCTCCAGCGCCCGCTGCGTCCCCGTCGTCGCCTCCCGGATGTCGGCGACCCGGCGCCGACGCTCGGTCAGCGACCCGAAGACCAGCGCGGCCAGCACCAGCAGGGTCGCACCGGAAGTGACATGGTCCGAGATTGTGTTGCCGAGAATGTCCAGCAGACCGATGACCAAGGCCGCGACGATGGCGACGACCCCGTCGAGATGCCTGAACGTCCAGGCGACGGCGGCCTCGATCCGATTCCCCGAGGACTGTCCCGGCACCTGTCCTGACGGTGCGTTGCTGCGCGCCACTGAGCCCAACTCCTCCCCCGACTAGGGAAATCGTAGGAGCCGAGCCGGGTTCCCCGCCAGGGATGCTGATCACCAATGGGTCTCATCTCCGCCAACACGCCTGCCTGGACGATGCGACCACCTGACCGGGTCACGCCGGGAGGACAAGGGAGCATCGAGTGATGCGACAGCACAGGGCGCCAGGACATGCCGCGGCGCCTGCCCTCACGGTGTGCGGTCGGGGAGGGGCAGGCGCCGCGGTTTCCGGTCCGTACGCCGTTGTACGGCGGAGCTCAAGGACCGTACGGAACGGATCAGACGGTCAGGGCGCGGTCCGTCGGGCGGATCGGAGCCGGGAGGGCGCTCGCGCCCGTCAGGTAGCGGTCCACCGCGCGGGCGGCCGAGCGGCCCTCGGCGATCGCCCACACGATCAGCGACTGGCCACGGCCCGCGTCGCCCGCCACGAAGACGCCGTCCACGTTGGTGGCGAAGTCCGCGTCGCGCGCGATGTTGCCGCGGTCGTCCAGCTCCAGCCCGAACTGCTGGACCAGGCCGTTCTCCTGGTCGGTGCCGGTGAAGCCCATCGCCAGCGTGACCAGCTGGGCCGGGATCTTCCGCTCGGTGCCCGGCTTCCGCTCCAGCTTGCCGTCCTTGAACTCGACCTCGACCAGGTGCAGGAACTGGACGTTCCCGTCCTCGTCGCCCTCGAAGTGGGTGGTGGAGACGGAGTAGACCCGCTCGCCGCCCTCCTCGTGCGCCGAGGTGACCTTGTAGAGCATCGGGAAGGTCGGCCAGGGCTGGTGCGGGGCCCGCGTCTCGCCCGGCTTCGGCATGATCTCCAGCTGGGTCACCGACGCCGCGCCCTGGCGGTGGGCGGTGCCCACGCAGTCGGCGCCCGTGTCACCGCCGCCGATGACGACGACGTGCTTGCCCTCTGCCGAGATCGGCGCGGTGACGTAGTCGCCCTCCTGCACCTTGTTGGAGAGCGGCAGGTACTCCATCGCCTGGTGGATGCCGTTCAGTTCGCGCCCCGGCACCGGCAGGTCGCGGGCGGTCGTGGCGCCGACCGCGAGCACGACGGCGTCGTAGCGCTTGCGCAGCTGCTTCGCGTCGATGTCCCGGCCGACCTCCACGCCCGTACGGAACTTGGTGCCCTCCGCGCGCATCTGCTCGATGCGGCGGTTGATGTGGCGCTTTTCCATCTTGAACTCGGGGATGCCGTAGCGCAGCAGGCCGCCGATGCGGTCGGCGCGCTCGTACACCGCGACCGTGTGACCGGCCCGCGTCAGCTGCTGGGCGGCGGCCAGGCCCGCCGGGCCCGAGCCGATGACGGCGACCGTCTTGCCGGACAGCCGCTCCGGGGGCTGCGGCGTGACATTACCGCTGTCCCACGCCTTGTCGATGATGGTGACCTCGACGTTCTTGATGGTCACCGCGGGCTGGTTGATGCCCAGCACGCACGCCGACTCACACGGAGCCGGGCACAGCCGCCCGGTGAACTCCGGGAAGTTGTTCGTGGCGTGCAGCCGCTCGCTGGCCGCCTGCCAGTCCTCGCGGTAGGCGTAGTCGTTCCACTCGGGGATGAGGTTCCCCAGCGGGCAGCCGTTGTGACAGAACGGAATGCCGCAGTCCATGCAGCGGCCGGCCTGCTTGCTGATGATCGGCAGCAGGGAGCCGGGGACGTAGACCTCGTTCCAGTCCTTGACGCGCTCTTCGACGGGGCGGGTCTTGGCGACCTCGCGCCCGGTGGTCAGGAAGCCCTTGGGGTCAGCCATTGGTCGCCGCCTCCATCATCTTCTCGTGGGTCTCGGACTCGGAGAGTCCGGCTCGCTCGGCGGCGTCCTTGGCGGCGAGCACGGCCTTGTACGTGGGCGGCAGGACCTTGCTGAAGCGCGTCACGGCCGCGTCCCAGTCGGCCAGGAGCCGCTCCGCGACGGTGGAGCCGGTCTCCTCGTGGTGGCGGCGCACCACATCGTGCAGCCACTGCCGGTCGTCCGCGTCCAGCGTCTCGACGGCGGAGACCAGGTCGCGGTTGACGTTGTCGATGTCCAGGTCGATGACGTACGCGATGCCGCCCGACATGCCCGCCGCGAAGTTGCGGCCGGTCTCGCCGAGGACGACCGCCCGGCCACCGGTCATGTACTCGCAGCCGTGGTCGCCCACGCCCTCGGACACCACCGTCGCGCCCGAGTTGCGGACGCAGAAGCGCTCGCCGACCCTGCCGCGCAGGAACATCTCGCCGCTGGTCGCGCCGTAGGCGAGGGTGTTGCCCGCGATGGTGGAGTACTCGGCCAGGTGGGAGGCCGCGCGGTCCGGGCGGACGATGATGCGGCCGCCCGACAGGCCCTTGCCGACATAGTCGTTGGCGTCGCCCTCGAGCCGCAGGGTGATACCGCGCGGCACGAAGGCACCGAAGGACTGGCCCGCGGAGCCGGTGAAGGTGATGTCGATGGTGTCGTCCGGCAGGCCGGCGCCGCCGAACTTCTTGGTCACCTCGTGGCCCAGCATGGTGCCGACGGTCCGGTTGATGTTGCGGATCGCGACCTGGGCCCGTACGGGCTGGGCCTCTTCCGCGGAGGGCGCCGCCAGCGCGTCGGCGGCGAGCTCGATGAGCTCGTTGTCGAGCGCCTTCTCCAGGCCGTGGTCCTGCGGGACGACCTGGTGCCGTACGGCGCCGGCCGGCAGGTCCGGCACGTGCAGCAGCGGCTCCAGGTCCAGGCCCTGTGCCTTCCAGTGGTCCACCGCGCGGGAGGTGTCCAGCAGCTCGGCGTGGCCGACGGCCTCCTGCAGCGTACGGAAGCCCAGTTCGGCCAGCAGCTCGCGGACCTCCTCGGCGATGAACTCGAAGAAGTTCACGACGAATTCGGCCTTGCCGTTGTACCGCTCGCGCAGCACCGGGTTCTGGGTCGCGATGCCGACGGGGCAGGTGTCCAGGTGGCACACGCGCATCATCACGCAGCCGGAGACAACCAGCGGAGCGGTCGCGAAACCGAACTCCTCGGCGCCCAGCAGCGCGGCGATGACGACGTCGCGGCCGGTCTTCAGCTGACCGTCGGTCTGCACGACGATGCGGTCGCGCAGGCCGTTGAGCAGCAGGGTCTGCTGGGTCTCGGCGAGACCGAGCTCCCAGGGTCCGCCCGCGTGCTTCAGCGAGGTCAGCGGGGAGGCACCCGTACCGCCGTCGTGGCCGGAGATCAGCACCACGTCCGCGTGCGCCTTGGACACACCGGCCGCGACCGTACCGACGCCGACCTCGGAGACCAGCTTCACGTGGATACGGGCCGCCGGGTTGGCGTTCTTGAGGTCGTGGATCAGCTGAGCCAGGTCCTCGATGGAGTAGATGTCGTGGTGCGGCGGCGGGGAGATCAGGCCCACGCCCGGGGTGGAGTGCCGGGTCCTGGCCACCCACGGGTACACCTTGTGGCCGGGCAGCTGGCCGCCCTCGCCGGGCTTGGCACCCTGCGCCATCTTGATCTGGATGTCATCGGAGTTGACCAGGTACTCACTGGTCACGCCGAAGCGGCCGGAGGCGACCTGCTTGATCGCCGACCGGCGGGCCGGGTCGTACAGCCGCTCCGGGTCCTCGCCGCCCTCACCGGTGTTGGACTTGCCGCCCAGCTGGTTCATGGCGATGGCGAGGGTCTCGTGCGCCTCCCGGGAGATGGAGCCGTACGACATGGCGCCGGTGGAGAACCGCTTGACGATCTCGCTGACCGGCTCGACCTCCTCGATCGGGATCGGCCCCCGGCCGCTCTTGAAGGAGAACAGGCCGCGCAGCGTCATCAGCCGCTCGGACTGCTCGTCCACGCGCTGGGTGTACTGCTTGAAGATGTCGTAACGGCGCGCCCGGGTGGAGTGCTGCAGCCGGAAGACCGTCTCCGGGTCGAACAGGTGCGGCTCGCCCTCACGGCGCCACTGGTACTCGCCGCCGATCTCCAGGGCACGGTGGGCCGGGGCGATGCCGGAGGCGGGGTAGGCCTTGGCGTGCCGGGCCGCGACCTCCTTGGCGATGACGTCCAGGCCCGCGCCGCCGATCTTGGTGGCGGTGCCGTGGAAGTAGGTGTCGACGAACTCCTGGTCCAGACCCACCGCTTCGAAGACCTGCGCGCCGCGGTAGGAGGCGACGGTGGAGATGCCCATCTTGGACATCACCTTCAGCACGCCCTTGCCGAGCGCCTTGATCAGGTTCTTGATCGCGACCTCGGGCTCCAGACCTTCGATGAACGTTCCTGCGCGCAGCAGGTCCTCGACCGACTCCATGGCCAGGTACGGGTTGACCGCCGCGGCGCCGTATCCGATGAGCAGCGCGACATGGTGCACCTCGCGCACGTCACCGGCCTCGACCAGCAGGCCCACCTGGGTGCGCTGCTTGGTACGGATGAGGTGGTGGTGGACGGCGGAGGTGAGCAGCAGCGACGGGATCGGCGCGTGCTCGGCGTCCGAGTGCCGGTCGGAGAGCACGATCAGCCGGGCGCCGTCGGCGATGGCCGAGTCGGCCTCGGCGCAGATCTCGGCCAGCCGCGCGGCCAGCGCCTCGCCGCCGCCGCTGACGCGGTAGAGGCCGGAGAGGGTGACCGCCTTGAAGCCGGGCAGGTCGCCGTCGGCGTTGATGTGGATGAGCTTGGCCAGCTCATCGTTGTCGATCACCGGGAACGGCAGGGTGACGCTGCGGCAGGACGCGGCCGTCGGCTCCAGCAGGTTGCCCTGCGGGCCGAGCGAGGAGATCAGCGAGGTGACGAGCTCCTCGCGGATGGCGTCCAGCGGCGGGTTGGTGACCTGCGCGAACAGCTGGGTGAAGTAGTCGAACAGCAGCCGCGGCCGAGCGGAGAGGGCGGCGATCGGCGAGTCCGTACCCATGGAGCCGATCGGCTCGGCGCCGGTCCTGGCCATGGGCGCGAGGATGACGCGCAGCTCTTCCTCGGTGTAGCCGAAGGTCTGCTGACGGCGGGTGACCGAGGCGTGGGTGTGCACGATGTGCTCGCGCTCGGGCAGGTCGGGAAGGTCGATCAGGCCGGTCTCGAGCCACTCCTGGTACGGCTGCTCGGCGGCGAGCTGGGCCTTGATCTCGTCGTCCTCGATGATGCGGTGCTCGGCGGTGTCGACGAGGAACATCCGGCCCGGCTGCAGGCGGCCCTTGCGGACGACCTTCGCCGGGTCGATGTCCAGGACGCCGACCTCGGAGGAGAGCACGACAAGGCCGTCCTCGGTGACCCAGTAGCGGCCGGGGCGCAGGCCGTTGCGGTCGAGCACGGCGCCGACCTGGGTGCCGTCGGTGAAGGTGACGCAGGCGGGGCCGTCCCAGGGCTCCATCATCGTGGAGTGGTACTGGTAGAAGGCGCGGCGGGCCGGGTCCATGGAGGGGTGGTTCTCCCACGCCTCGGGGACCATCATCAGCACCGCGTGCGGCAGCGAGCGCCCACCGAGGTGCAGCAGCTCCAGCACCTCGTCGAAGGAGGCGGAGTCCGAGGCGTCGGGGGTGCAGATCGGGAAGATCCGCTCCAGGCCCTTGTCCCCGAACTTGTCGCTGATCAGCTGAGACTCACGGGCCCGCATCCAGTTGCGGTTGCCCTGGACGGTGTTGATCTCGCCGTTGTGGGCGACGAAGCGGTACGGGTGTGCCAGCGGCCAGCTGGGGAAGGTGTTCGTCGAGAAGCGCGAGTGGACCAGCGCGATGGCGGTGGCGAACCGGCGGTCGGACAGGTCCGGGAAGAACGGCTCCAGCTGACCCGTCGTCAGCATGCCCTTGTAGACAATCGTCCGCGCGGACAGCGACGGGAAGTACACCCCGGCCTCGCGCTCGGCGCGCTTGCGCAGCACGAAGGCCAGCCGGTCCAGCTCCAGGCCGCTCTTGCCGCCGTTGCTGTCGGTCACGAAGAGCTGGGAGAAGGACGGCATGGTGGCGCGGGCGCCATTGCCCAACAGCTCGGGGGCGACCGGGACCTGGCGCCAGCCGAGAACGGTCAGGCCTTCCTCGACGGCGATCCGCTCGATGTGCCCGGCGGCCGCACCGGCCGCCGCGTCCTCGGCGGGGAGGAAGGCGATGCCGACGGCGTAGTGGCCGGCCTCGGGGAGTTCGAAGGAGACGTTCTCGCGAAGGAACGCGTCCGGAACCTGGGCGAGGATGCCCGCACCGTCACCGGAGTCGGGCTCGGAGCCGGTGGCGCCGCGGTGTTCGAGGTTCCGCAGGACGGTGAGGGCCTGTTCCACGAGCTCGTGGCTCGCCTCGCCACTGAGGGTGGCAACGAAGCCGACACCGCAGGCGTCGTGCTCGTTGCGCGGGTCGTACATCCCCTGCTGGGCGGGGCGCCCGTCCATGGGCGACCAAGCGGTGCTACCGCCGGTCACGGGCTGCGTGGACGCGGAACGCATCAGCTCTCCCGTCGTCGTCGAGGCATGGTCTATACCGAGGGACGACGTTGGCCCTCTGCGTCTGAATTTTCGTGCAGGTTACATGATGGCCCGCTTCTCGAGAAGCGGATACCGCATTCCAACATGCGGACAGCTGCTGGTTACTGGAGTGGGGTGTCAACCGGACGGATCGACCGCCGTACCCAGAAACGCGGCAGGCGACATTGCCTGCAGCGCTCCGGGCTCATGCCCGCTCATTACCGCTATGAAACGGCTGAGTAACAGCGACTTATCCCACCGCGGTGCCGAAGAGCGCTCCGAGTCCGAAGGTGACCGCGGCAGCAGCTCCCCCCAGTATCAGCTGCCGGAGCCCGCTGTACCACCAGGAGCGGGCCGTGACCCTGGCCACCACCGCACCGCACACGAACAGGCCGCACAGCGCGAGCAGCACCGCGGGCCACAGCGCGGCGGTGCCGAGCAGGTACGGCAGCACGGGCAGCATCGCGCCGAGAGCGAAGGACCCGAACGACGACAGGGCCGCGACCAGCGGAGAGGGAAGCTCCGACGGGTCCACGCCGAGCTCCTCGCGGGCGTGGATCTCCAGCGCCTGCTCGGGGTCCTTCGACAGCTGCCGCGCGACCTCGGCTGCGAGCCCGGGCTCCACACCGCGGGAGATGTACAGCTCGGCGAGCTCCTTCTGCTCGTCCTTGGGGTGCCGGCGCAGCTCCGCCCGCTCGACCTCCAGCTCGGCGAGGACCAGCTCGCGCTGGGAGGCGACGGAGGTGTACTCGCCGGCCGCCATCGAGAAGGCACCGGCGGCGAGCCCCGCCAGACCGGTGATCACGATGGTCTGCGAGGACACGGAGCCACCGGCGACGCCGGTGATCAGGGCGAGGTTGGAGACCAGACCGTCCATGGCGCCGAAGACCGCGGGGCGGAGCCAGCCGCCGTTGACGTCACGGTGGGTGTGGTTGTCGCGGTGGGCGATGTGCGGTGCGACGTCGGTCTCGATGACGGACATGCGGTGAGGCTCCTTCCCCCGGGGGCCGGCCCGGCGCCCTCCCCCACGCGTTCGAAGGTACGCACGAAGGGGCATGATCCGCTAGCAAGGAAGGCCGTACTTACCGCGCTGACCTGCGGGTTCTCCTCCGGAGGGGTGCGGGGGTACGGCGCCTGCGCCGCGGTGGAACCGGATACGGCACCCACACCGCGGTGGCACCGGATACGGCGCGGCGCCGTGAGCCTGCCGGGGCCGGGGCCTCCGGGGCGGAGGTCCCGGATACGGCACCCACACCGCGGTGGCACCGGATACGGCGCGGCGCCGTGAGCCTGCAGGGGCCGGGGCCTCCGGGGCGGAGGTCCCGGATACGGCACCCACACCGCGCAGTGGAACCGGATACGGCGCGGCGCCGTGAGCCTGCAGGGGCCGGGGCCTCCGGGGCGGGGGTCCCCCGGATACGGCACCCACACCGCGCGGTGGAACCGGATACGGCGCGGCGCCGTGAGCCTGCAGGGGCCGGGGCCTCCGGGGTGGGGGTCCCGGATACGGCACCCACACCGCGCGGTGGCACCGGATACGGCGCGGCGCCGTGAGCCTGCCGGGGCCGGGGCCTCCGGGGCGGGGGTCCTGGACTGCGCGCCCTCGGGCCTGGCGGCCCTGGACACGCTTTTACGTCCAGGACCCCCACCCCTCCAACCCCGACCCCTCCCGTCGCCCAGCCGTCTGCCCCCAGAATTCATCTGGCCACGGTCCCGCCCACGCGCCCTCCGCCTACAACCCCGGCCCCTCCGATCGGCAGCCCTCTACCGCCAGGGCCAGCCGCTGTGCCTCCAGAATTCACCTGGCCACGGGCCCGGCCACGCGCCCTCCGCCTACAACCCCGGCCCCTCCCGCCAGCCAGCCGTCTTCCGCCAACCTCCTCTGGCCCGCAGTGGGTTGGGAAATGCGCGCGCCGCAGGCGTGGGTCAGGGGGCGAACGGCCGCGAGGCCTCTGGGGAGGGCTCGCGGCCGTGGGGTTGCGGTTGTCAGGACTTCTTCGGCGTGGCCGGGGTGGAGTCCTCGGCAGGGGTCTCGTTGTCCGTATGACTGGACGGCTCAGGCTCCGCTGGCTGGTCGGCGGTGTCCTCGCCGTCGTCCGACGCGGGCTGCGGGCCGGCCGTGTCGTGAGCCGCGTCGGTGCCATCTGCCGTGGCCTCGGCCTTCGCGCGAACCGCCTCGGCCGCCGGTTCCACGACCGTCTCCCGGCCGGGCCTCCGCTTCGCGGAGATGATCAGGTACGCCACCGCCGCCAGGAAGACGATCAGCGAGGTCCAGACGTTCAGCCGCAGGCCCAGGATGTGGTGGGCCTCGTCGATTCGCATGTACTCGATCCAGCCGCGACCCACCGTGTACGCCGCGACGTACAGCGCGAAGGCCCGCCCGTGGCCGAGGGTGAAGCGCCGGTCCGCCCAGATGACCAGCAGCGCCACACCCACGCACCACAGCGACTCGTACAGGAAGGTCGGGTGGTACGTCCCGGCCACCCGCCCGATCGCGGGGTCGGCGTCGATCTTCAGCGCCCACGGCACCTGGGTCGGCCGCCCGTACAGCTCCTGGTTGAACCAGTTGCCCCAGCGTCCGATGGCCTGGGCCAACGCGATACCGGGCGCCACCGCGTCCGCGTACGCCGGCAGCGGGATGCCCCGTCGCCGGCAGCCCATCCACGCGCCCACGGCGCCGAGGGCGATCGCGCCCCAGATGCCAAGGCCGCCCTGCCAGACCTTGAACGCGTCGACCCAGTTGCCACCCTTGCCGAAGTACGGCTCGTACGTGGTGACCACGTGATAGAGGCGACCGCCTACGAGGCCGAAGGGCACCGCCCAGACGGCGATGTCAGCGACGGTCCCGGGCAGACCACCGCGGGCGACCCACCGCCGTCCGCCGAGCCAGACGGCGACGAAGACGCCGATGATGATGCAGAACGCGTAGCCGCGCAGCGGGATCGGTCCAAGGTGGATCACGCCGGTCGACGGGCTGGGAATGTATGCGAGGTCCATGGCGAGGTCGACGCTACCGTGCTGGGCCCAAAGCGCGGAAACCCTCCCGCACATCGGTTGGATCACGACTGCTGCTTGGCCGCGTCGGCGACGAGCTTCTTCAGCTTCGCGGGCGTCAGCGGCTGCTGCTGGTTGCTGTAGACATCCTTGCCGTTGAGCAGGACGGTCGGGGTGCCCTGGTGCCCGGAGTTGGTGAAGGCGTTGTTGGACTTCTTCACCCAGTTGTCGTGCCGTCCCTCCTGGACGCAGGTCCGGAAGGCGCTGGTGACCAGGCCCGGGACCTTGCCCGCGAGCTTGATCAGGTGGTCCTTGTTCGCGAAGGCGTCGTTCGTCTCGAGCGGCTGGTTCTGGTAGAGCACATCGTGGTACGGCCAGAACTTGCCGGCGTCCTGCGCGCACGCCGCCGCGTTCGCGGCGTTGCGGGAGCCACTGCCGCCCAGGTTCCCATCGATGATCGTGACCAGGTGGTAGTCGATCTTGAGCTGATCCTTCCCGACCAGCTCATGGACGGTGGAGCGGAAGGTGTTCTCGAACTGGCCGCACGCCGGGCAGCGGAAGTCCTCGTAGACCGTGAGGGTGGAGGGCGCCCCGGCCTTCCCCACCGGGATCGCGAGGTCGTCCTGGCCCTGGGCGCCCGACGGAGCGACCACCGGCCCGCTCTCCTCGCTCTTCTTGGTCTGGGACACCACCAGGCCCACGGCCGTGGCGATGCCCAGTACCGCGACGGCAGCGACCCCGGCGATCAGCGCCCGCTTGCGCTTCTCGCGCGACCTGTCCCGCTCGCGCTGTTCCTTCAGCCGCTCGCGGGCGGCGCGCTTTCCCTCACGGTTCTTCTCGCTCACGCCCTGAAGAAACGAACCGGGGAGGCACCAGCGTGCCTCCCCGGTCGAAGATCCACCCTTACGGGCGACGTCCGGCGCGCCGCCGCACGCCCTCCGCCAGCTCGGCCGCCAGCTCACGGACCCCGGCCAGGCCGGTTCCCAGGTCCGGGGCGTCCAGCAGCCGCTTGACGAAGGCGGAGCCCACGATCACCCCGTCCGCGAAGGAGGCCACCTCGGCCGCCTGGTCCCCGTCTGAGACACCGAGCCCCACGCAGACCGGCATGTCGGTGGTGGCCCGGGTCCGCTTCACGAGGTCCCGGGCCTGCGTGCCGACCGACTCGCGAGTGCCGGTGACGCCCATCAGCGACGCCGCGTACACAAAGCCCGAGCCCGCCGCGGTGATCTTCGCGAGCCGCTCGTCCTTGCTGCTCGGGGCGACGACGAAGACGGTGGCGAGGCCGTGCTTCTCGGCGTGCTCGCGCCATGTCGCGGACTCCTGCACCGGCAGGTCCGGCAGGATGCATCCCGCGCCGCCCGCCTCGGCGAGCTCGGCGGTGAACCGCTCGATGCCGTACCGGTCGATCGGGTTCCAGTACGTCATGACGAGCACCGGCTTGCCCGTGGCCTGGTGGGCCTCGCGCACCGTGCGCATCACGTCGGCGATCTTCACGCCGCCGCGCAGCGCGATGTCGTCGGCGGTCTGGATGACGGGCCCGTCGAGCACGGGGTCGCTGTGCGGCAGTCCCACCTCGACGACGTCGGCGCCGCCGTCGAACGCGGCCTTGATCGCCTCAATGCCGCCGTCCACGGTCGGGAAGCCGGCCGGGAGGTAGGCGATGAGGGCGGAGCGGCCCTCGGCCTTGGCGGCCGCGAGGGTGTCGCTGAGCAGCTGGATGTTCCCGGTCACTTCGCGTCCCCCCGGATCTCGGCGACCCCGCCGTTCTCCTCCGCCTCGACCACCGCGTCGACCGCGGCGTCGTCCTTGACCGCGTCCCGGTCGTAGAGCCCGAAGTAGCGCGCGGCCGTGTCCATGTCCTTGTCACCGCGGCCGGACAGGTTGACCACGATCAGCCCGTCCTTGCCGAGCTCCTTGCCGACCTCGAGGGCACCGGCAAGCGCGTGGGCACTCTCGATGGCCGGGATGATGCCTTCCGTCTGCGAGAGCAGGCGCAGCGCCTGCATCGCCGCGTCGTCGGTGACGGCGCGGTACTCACCGCGGCCGCTGTCCTTGAGGTAGGCGTGCTCGGGCCCGATGCCCGGGTAGTCGAGTCCGGCCGAGATCGAGTACGGCTCGGTGATCTGGCCCTCCTCGTCCTGCAGGACATACGACCGCGAGCCGTGCAGGATGCCCGGCTCCCCCGCGGTGAGGGTCGCCGCGTGCTCGCCGGTGTCGATGCCGTGTCCGGCGGGCTCGCAGCCGATGAGGCGTACCGACGCGTCGGGGATGAAGGCGTGGAACAGGCCGATGGCGTTGGAGCCGCCGCCGACGCAGGCGACCGCGGCGTCGGGCAGCCGTCCGGCCCGCTCCAGGATCTGGCGCCGGGCCTCCACGCCGATGACGCGGTGGAAGTCGCGCACCATGGCCGGGAACGGGTGCGGCCCGGCCACGGTCCCGAAGAGGTAGTGGGTGTGGTCGACGTTGGCGACCCAGTCGCGGAACGCCTCGTTGATCGCGTCCTTCAGCGTCCGGGAGCCCGACTTCACCGCGATGACCTCGGCGCCGAGCATCCGCATCCGGGCCACGTTGAGGGCCTGCCGCTGGGTGTCCACCTCGCCCATGTAGATCGTGCAGTCGAGGCCGAACAGCGCACACGCGGTCGCCGTGGCCACCCCGTGCTGGCCGGCGCCGGTCTCGGCGATGACGCGGGTCTTGCCCATGCGCTTGGTGAGCAGCGCCTGGCCCAGCACGTTGTTGATCTTGTGGGATCCGGTGTGGTTCAGGTCTTCCCGCTTGAGGAAGATCCGCGCGCCTCCCGCGTGCTGCGCGAACCGCGGCACCTCGGTGAGGGCGCTGGGCCGCCCGGTGTAGTTGACCAGCAGATCGTCCAGCTCGGCGGCGAAGGCCGGGTCGGCCTTGGCCTTCTCGTACTCGACCGCGACCTCGTCGACGGCAGCGACGAGCGCCTCGGGGATGAACTTGCCGCCGAACCGGCCGAAGTAGCCCTCGGCGGTGGGGGTGTTCCCCTCCGGGTCCGGAATGAAGAAGTCAGAGGACATCCGACGTACTCCTCGTACGGGGCTTGCGCCCCAGAAAGTATCGGTATGTAAACGTCACGGTACGACTCGGCGGCTGCGCCGTCCCCGCCGCGTATGCGGCTGGGTATTTCGCCCACCCACCGCCCGGGACCCAGCGGCCCTTTGCCCACCACTCCCGTGGTGCCGAGCTGGCCACCCACAGATGCTGTCGGCAGCCGGGCCACGCCAGGATCCCACCCGCCTTCGAGACCGGACTGGCGCAGTGCTCCAGCCGGACGCCGGGAGGGTCAGGCGGCGTCTCCCGAAGGCACCTCAGCTGTGCTGGTACCGCGCCTGGGTGGCACGTACCGGAGGCGCCTCCCCTGGCAGCTACCGGACACGGGCCGGGTGGCACGTGCCGACGGCGGGCCGGGGCGCTGACGGGAGGGGTCGGGGTCGTAGGGGTGGGGGTCCTGGACGTAAAAGCGTGTCCAGGGCCGCCAGGCCCGAGGGCGCGCAGTCCAGGACCCCCACCCCGGAGGCCCCGGCCCCGGCACCCCCGCGGCGCGGCGCCATACCCGGCACCCCCCTCGCAAGGAGAACCCACAGCACGGCGCCGTACCCGGCCCCCCCGCGCAGGGAGAACCCACAGCACGGCGCCATACCCGGCACCCGAACTCAGCGCGGCAGGCGGCGAACCCCTAAAACCCCATACGGCCAGCCGCCAGGCGCCATCGCATCCCGTTGACCTGTCCCGGCTCGCACCCGATCACATAGCGAACCCGGCGCCCCCGCACCCTCCGCGCGGGCGCACGGCAACCGCGCGGCCTGCAGCCGCGAGCCAGCCGTGCGTACACGCGCATACGAGCCTCAGCCCCGCCCGTGCCGCAGCGCCGGATGCGCACCCGCCGCGACCAGATCGGCGACGGCGGCCTTCGGGTCACGACCGGTGACCAGCGACTCGCCCACCAGCACGGCGTCCGCGCCGTCGTTCGCGTACGCGATCAGGTCGTGCGGCCCGCGCACACCGGACTCGGCGACCTTCACGATGTGCGCCGGAATCTCCGGCGCGAGACGAGCGAACGTGTCGCGGTCCACCTCAAGCGTCTTCAGGTCGCGTGCGTTGATGCCGATGATCCGCGCCCCGGCGTCGAGCGCCCGCTCAGCCTCTTCCTCGTCATGCACCTCGACCAACGGCGTCAGCCCGATGGACTCGGCCCGCTCGACCAGCGAGACCAGCGCCTCCTGGTCCAGCGCCGCGACGATCAGTAGCGCCAGGTCGGCGCCGCAGGCCCGGGCCTCCCACAGCTGATAGGAGGTGACGATGAAGTCCTTGCGCAGGATCGGAATGTCGACCTTGGCCCGCACGGCCTCCAGGTCGGCCAGCGACCCGCCGAACCGGCGCTTCTCGGTCAGCACGCTGATCGCGGCCGCGCCGCCTGCCTCGTAGTCGGAGGCGAGCCCAGCCGGGTCGGCGATCGCGGCGAGCGCGCCCTTGGACGGGCTGGAGCGCTTGACCTCACAGATCACCTTGACGTCATCGCCCCGCAGCGCGGCGACGCCATCCTTGGCGGGGGTGGCCTTCGCGGCCCGCTCCTTGAGCTCGTCGAGGCTGACACGCGCCTGCCGCTCGGCGAGGTCCGCGCGGACTCCGTCGATGATCTCGTCGAGCACACTCACGCGAGCGGCCCCCTTCCGGGACGGTATGCGGACTCCCCCGGTCCAGAGGCCGGGAGACGGTGGTCGGCGCCCGGTGGGCGCTGCCTCACCTGCAGTTGTATGAGGCACTGCGATGGTATCCGGACGCGAAGGGCGTTCTCGCATCCGGTGGACGCCGGTCCCAGTACGTGGACATTCGAGCTGGTTTGTCCAGCAGGCTTGAAGGCCCGCTCGGGGGTGGTCATGGCGCCAGCCCAGCCCCGAGGGGCAGATTACGGACAACGGCGAAGACGAGCGCAACGGCCGCGAAGGCCCACGCGTGTACCGGTCGCACCGGCAGCGTCATGGGGCGGCCTCGGGTGGCTTGTACGAGCCAGACCGTCCAGACCGCCGCGAAGGCGGCCCAGGCGGTGACCACGAGCGCGTTCGTGCCGACGGCCGTGGCGAGGTCGCCGTGCGCGAGGGCGTGGGTGCTGCGCAGCCCGCCGCAACCGGGGCAGTAGATCCCGGCGTAGCGGAGCAGCGGGCAGACGGGGTAGTGACCCGGCTCGTTCGGGTCCACCGCGGCGACGTAGCCGACGGCGGCGGCGACTGAAGCGAGCGTGCCGAGCGGCGCCGCCAGCCGCCGGGCCGCCGGGGCGGGCCCGATGGTCTGCTGCTGCCGCTGTGCGGATTCGTCGGTCACACTGTCGAGTTTCCTCGCACCAACGCGAAATCGCAGCCTAGGAGGCGTACGTACAGGTCGTACGGCCCCTGGCTGCGACGTCGTCCCGCTGTGCGGCGGCGGTGCGCCTGCTGTATTCGCAGCGCCGGCGCCCGGCTTCCCCAGGTCGGGTCAGCCCTCCGCCCGCGCCTCCGTCGGTGTACCCGGCTTGCCGAGCTGCTCCTCGCGCTTCGGCTGACCGAGGCCGGCGGCCCGCATCATGAGGCCGACGACACCGCCGAGCGCGACGACGACGAGGCCTGCCACGAAGCCGATGGGCTGCGCCATCACGGTGAACGCACCGGAGATGCAAAAGCCGATGAAGGCGATGATGACGCCGGTCCACGCGGCCGGGGTGTGTCCGTGGCTGCTACCCGCCATGAGTTCTCCTCGTTGCTCTGTCGCGCGTTGCTGTGTCGCTCCTCCCGGACCCCGTCCGGGAGAGCCCGGGATCGGGCACGGTGAACGCTCAGGGACATTCTCCCCGACGCGTGGAGGCGGCGATATCGGGGTCCCCACCTCGCGTCGGGGGCGGATTCCGGTCGGCCTCCAGGGCCGTTGGTCAGGCGTCCCCGGTCGGGTCCTCACCGCGGTCCAGGGCCTTCCAGAGCTCCTCCGGCCGGTCAGGGTCCACCGGGGCGGCGGCGCGGCGCGGAGTGGGCCGGTCCGACCGCTCGTACCGACCGGACATGGCCGGCCAGTGACGCCCGTACCGCAGGGCGAGCAGCCCGGCGAGCAGCAGCAGAACTCCGCCCGCGGCGGAGGCCCACGGCCAGGCGGTCTGTGTGATGTGCTCGACGCCGGCACCGGTCAGCCCGGTGGCCTTCGCGGCCTTGGCCTGGAGCCCGGCGGTGTCGGAGACCCCGACGAACGAGGTGAGCACCACGGCGGCGCCGCAGAGCGCGAGCAGCAGGGCGACGACGAAGCGGCCGATCCGGCGTACGGCGAAGACCGCGACGAGCGCGGCGAGCCCGACGACGGCGAGCGCGGCGGGCAGCCCGGTGACGTCCCGCCCGCTGACGCTGAGCGGGAGGGAGCCCTGGGCGGCGGTCGACGTGCCCTGGCTCCAGGTCTGGCCGCCCGCGAGCAGAACGATCGCGGCGCCGACGGCGCCGAGGAGCAGCGCGAGGGCGAGGCTGCGTTGTGAGCTGCGCTCGGCTCGCGCGGGTTCGGATACGGCGTCGGTACGGGGCTGGGGTGCGGCACTCACCCCATCACTATCGCGCGTGGGTGCGCCTGGCCCGCACGCGGGTCGGCGCGTGGTGCGCCTGGCCCGCACACGGGTCGGCGCGTGGTGTGCCTGGCCCGCACACGGGTCGGCGCGCGACCACGCCACCCACGGCCGTGGGTCGGGGGCCGTGGCCTCCGGGAGGGGGGTCCTGGACGGAACATTTACGGGCCTGGCGGCCCACAAATATTCCTGAGCGTCCAGGACCCCCTCCCTACGACCCCGACCCCCTCAGCTCACAACCCCGGCCCCGCCATAACGTCTCACCTCACGGCCCGACCCCCCAGCTCACAACCCCGGCCCCGCCATAACGTCTCACCTCACGGCCCGACCCCCCCAGCTCACAACCCCGGCCCCGCCATAACGTCTCACCTCACGGCCCGACCCCCCCAGCTCACAACCCCGGCCCCGCCATAACGTCTCACCTCACGGCCCGGCCCCCTCACCTCTCGCCGACGGCGGAACGGGCATGTGGGGCACAACCGTGCCAAGCGGCGGATGCCCCAAGGCCTATCGCGATGCGAGGCCGGCCGCCATCGCGACCGCGCGGAGGACCGCGGCCGCCTTGTTGCGGCATTCGGCGTCCTCCGCCGCCGGGTCGGAGTCGGCGACGACACCCGCGCCCGCCTGGACGTACGCCGTACCGCCGCGCAACAGGGCGGTACGGATCGCGATCGCCGTGTCGGAGTCGCCGGCGAAGTCGAGGTAGCCGACGCAGCCCCCGTACAGCCCGCGGCGGCTCGGCTCCAGATCCTCGATGATCTGCATCGCGCGCGGCTTCGGGGCCCCGGACAGGGTGCCGGCCGGGAAGCAGGCGGTGAGCACGTCGAAGGCCGTACGGCCCTCCGCCAGCCGCCCCACGACCGTCGACACGATGTGCATGACATGGCTGTAGCGCTCGATGGACATGAAGTCGACGACCTCGACACTGCCGGGTTCGCAGACCCGCCCAAGGTCGTTGCGCCCCAGGTCGACCAGCATCAGGTGCTCGGCGCGCTCCTTGGGGTCGGCGAGGAGCTCGTCGGCGAGGGCGGCGTCCTCCTGCGGGGTCGCGCCGCGCGGCCGGGTGCCGGCGATGGGGTGGAGCATGGCCCGCCCGTCCTCGACCTTCACCAGCGCCTCCGGGCTGGAGCCGACGACGTCGAAGCCGTCGTCGCCGTCCTCCAGGCCGGGGAACCGGAAGAGGTACATATACGGGCTCGGGTTGGTGGCCCGCAGCACCCGGTAGACATCGAGGGCGGAGGCCGGGCAGGGGGTCTCGAACCGCTGCGAGGGCACGACCTGGAACGCCTCGCCGGCCCGGATGCGCTCCTTGATGTCCTCCACCGCGTCCTGGAAGGCGGGCCCGCCCCACAGCGCGGTGTAGTCGGGCAGTTCGGAGGGCGGCAGTACGGCGGCCGCGCCGGCGGGCGCGGGCCGGGACAGGTCGGCGGCCATCGCGTCGAGGCGGGCGACCGCGTCCGCGTACGCCTCGTCCACGCCCGTGTCGAGGTCGTTGTGGTTGATCGCGTTGGCGATCAGCAGCACCGTGCCGTCCCAGTGGTCGAGGACGGCGAGGTCCGAGGTGAGCAGCATGGTCAGCTCGGGCAGCCGCAGATCGTCGCGGGTGCTGTCCCCGATGCGCTCCAGGCGGCGCACGATGTCGTAGCCGAGGTAGCCGACCATGCCGCCGGTGAAGGGCGGCAGATGCTCCCGGTCGGCCAGGTCGCGGGGAGTGTGCAGGGCCTTGACGGTGGCGCGCAGCGCCTGCAGCGGATCACCGCTCGTGGGCAGGCCGACGGGCGCCGTCCCGAGCCAGTGCGCCTGCCCGTTCCGTTCGGTGAGAGTGGCGGCGCTGCGTACGCCGACGAAGGAGTAGCGGGACCAGGAGCGGCCGTTCTCGGCGGATTCCAGGAGGAAGGTGCCGGGCCGTTCGGCGGCCAGCTTGCGGTAGAGGCCGACCGGCGTGTCCCCGTCCGCGAGCAGCTTGCGGCTGACCGGGATGACGCGGCGGTCGGCCGCCAGCTTGCGGAAGGTCTCGAGGTCCATCGTGGGAGCGCCCAGGGTCATGGTTGCGGATCCTAGTCGGCCGGGCCCGGGTGGGCGGCGGGTCCCAGCGGCAGCTGTCCGGCGTCGAAGCAGGTGCGGTCGCCGGTGTGGCAGGCGGCCTCGACCTGGTCGACCTTGACCAGCACGGTGTCGGCGTCGCAGTCGAGGGCGACGGACTTGACGTACTGGACGTGGCCGGAGGTGTCCCCCTTGACCCAGTACTCCTGACGGCTGCGGCTCCAGTATGTGCAGCGTCCGGTGGTGAGCGTACGGTGCAGTGCCTCGTCGTCCATCCAGCCGAGCATGAGCACCTCGCCGCTGTCGTACTGCTGGGCGACGGCGGGAAAGAGACCGTCCTCGTTCCGCTTGAGGCGGGCGGCGATGGCCGGGTCGAGGCCGGAAGGGGGCACTGTGCTGGACATGCGCTCCATTGTGCCGCGTCGGACCAGCTGATAAGGGCTCGGTACGGGCCGCGAAGCCTCGGGATCTGCCAACTGGCTTGACCCGCTGGGCCGATGACACGGTTGTCGGTGGAATACGGCATGCTTCGCGCATGACCATTCCTCCCCCTGGGGGCACTCCCCCGGCTCCCGCCGGGGGTGCCCCCACTCCTGCCGCCGGGAGCGGCTTCGGACCGCCGCCGCAGGGCTTCGGCCCCGCACCCGAGGGCTTCGGGCCGCCATCGGTCGGCTACGGAACGTATGCGCCGTCGGCTCCGGCGCCGGAGGGTGGCGGCGTGAGCGGGGCGAAGGTCGCGGCGTTCTTCATCGTCGGGGTGCTGACAGCCGGGCTTGCGGTCGGCGGCCTGCTGGTCCTCAGCCGCTCGGGTGACGGGGAGGCTGCCGCCGACGCAAAGCCGGTCGCCGTCTCGCCCGCACCAACGAGCTCGGGGGACTCCGCGTCGCCCTCGCGCCCACCCGGCGATCAGGACTTCCCCAAGGTGCCGTTCGTCGCTCTGCGGACGGGGCAGTGCTTCGACCACCCCGCGCTCGACGCGACCGTCCACCAGGTCCAGACGCGCCCGTGCGACGGGGCGCACGACGGTGAGGTGATCGGCGGGAAGACGCTGACCGGCTCCTTCACCTCCGAGCGGAAGCTGCGGGACAAGGCGCTGGAGCTGTGCGAGCCGGAGGTAACGCGGCGCATGCGGTCCATTCCGGAGGACGGCCGGCAGTACTTCAGCTACGCGCTGTACCCGTCGCTGGACACCTACCGGACGCACCAGGAGAGGCGGGTCTCCTGCGCGCTGACCCTCAGCCTCGAGCAGGGCGGCGCGAAGCTCACGGCGCCGCTGCCGGGCTGAGCGGGCCGCGGTTGCCGTGGCAGGGCACGCGGGCCGGCCGTACGCTGGCCGCATGTCGACGCATGCGAAGCGTGAACGTCTGCTGCTGGCCGATCTGTTGGAGACGGCGGGTCCCGCCGCGCCGACGCTGTGCGAGGGCTGGACCACGCGCGATCTGGCCGCACACCTGGTGGTGCGCGAGCGGCGCGGCGATGCCGCCGCGGGCATCGTGTTCAAGCCGCTGGCCGCCCGCCTGGAACGGGTGCAGGCGGAGTTCGCCGAGAAGCCGTACGAGGAACTGATCCAGCTCATCCGCAGCGGTCCGCCCCCGTTGTCGCCGTTCGCCCTCAAGCCGATCGACGAGGCTGCCAATACGGTCGAGTTCTTCGTGCACGCGGAGGACGTCCGGCGCGCCCAGCCGGGCTGGACGCCCCGGCAGCTCGACCCGGTCTTCGCAGATGTCCTGTGGTCCCGACTGGAGCGGGGTGCGCGGCTGCTCGGCCGGAAGTCGAAGGTCGGGCTCGTCCTCAGGCGCCCGGACGGCCAGACGGTCGTCGCCCACCGCGGGACTCCGGTGGTCACGGTCACCGGTGATCCGGGCGAGCTGACGCTGTTCGCCTTCGGGCGCCAGAACGCGGCCCGGGTGGAGCTGGACGGCGACAAGGACGCGATCGCCCAGGCGCAGGACGCTCCGCTGGGCATCGCGACATAGATCGGTTCCGCCCCACCCGCCCCACATTGGAGCGGGTGGGCGGACCCACCGGCGGGATGCCGGGCTAGTGCCGCACTAGCGGACCGGGTGGCCCGCCGCCCGCAGCGTGGCCTTGACCTCGCCGATGCGCAGGTCGCCGAAGTGGAAGACGGAGGCGGCCAGCACCGCATCCGCCCCTGCCTCGACGGCCGGCGGAAAGTCCTCCAGCTTCCCCGCACCACCGCTCGCGATGACCGGCACCGTGACGTGCTTGCGCACCGCCTCGATCATCGCCGTGTCGTAGCCGTCCTTCGTGCCGTCGGCGTCCATCGAGTTCAGCAGGATCTCGCCCGCGCCCAGCTCCGCGGCCTGGTGCGCCCACTCCACGGCGTCGATGCCCGTACCGCGGCGCCCGCCGTGGGTGGTGATCTCGTAGCCGGACGGCGTGACCGGTCCCCCGGCGGGGCCAGAGGGGCAGCGGCGGGCGTCCACCGACAGCACCAGCACCTGGCTGCCGAAGCGCTCCGCGATCTCCCGGATCAGCTCCGGGCGGGCGATGGCGGCGGTGTTGACGCCGACCTTGTCGGCCCCGGCGCGCAGCAGCTTGTCGACGTCGTCCGGTGTACGGACACCGCCGCCGACCGTCAGCGGGATGAAAACCTGCTCCGCGGTGCGCCGCACGACGTCGTACGTCGTCTCACGGTTGCCCGAAGAGGCCGTGATGTCGAGGAACGTCAGCTCGTCGGCGCCCTCGGCGTCGTACACCTTGGCCATCTCGACGGGGTCGCCCGCGTCCCGCAGGTTCTGGAAGTTGACGCCCTTGACGACCCGGCCGCCGTCCACGTCCAGGCAGGGAATGACTCGGACCGCCAGGGTCATGAGTTCCGGGCTCCTCTGAATGCTTCTACTTCGACCTCCACCAGCACCCGCGAGTCCACAAAGCCGGACACCACGACCAGCGTCGCGGCCGGGCGTACGGCATCGAAGATCTCCTTGTGGGCGCGGCCGACCGCGTCCACATCGCGCAGGTGGGTGAGGTACATACGGGTGCGGATGACGGATTCGACCCCGAGGTCGAACTTCTTCAGGGCTTCCAGGGCGTTGCGGAAGGCCGCGATCGCCTGCTCATACGGGTCGCCCTCGCCCTGCAGCACGCCGCCGACCAGCGGCAGCGTGCCGGAGACCAGGACCCGGTCCCCGGCCGCGACAGCGCGCGCGAAACCGATGATCTCTTCCCAGGGGCTGTCGGACTGCACGCGTTGCACGGGCTCGGTCATCGGGCTGCTCCCCTTCAGGCTGCTGCCATGTACGACGCGGCTACGGCACGGCTCATGAGACGGCCTTCAGCGCCTCTTCCAAAGTGAAAGCCTCGGCATAGAGGGCCTTGCCCACAATGGCACCTTCCACGCCCTCCGGTACCAGCCTGGCGATCGCCCGCAGATCGTCAAGGGAGGAGACCCCGCCGGAGGCGACGACGGGCTTGTCGGTGGCGGCGCAGACATTCCGCAGCAGCTCCAGGTTGGGGCCCTGGAGGGTGCCGTCCTTGTTGATGTCGGTCACGACGTAGCGGGCGCAGCCCTCGGAGTCGAGGCGGGCGAGGGTCTCGTACAGGTCGCCGCCGTCGCGGGTCCAGCCGCGGCCGCGCAGGGTGGTGCCGCGTACGTCCAGACCGACCGCGATCTTGTCCCCGTGCTCGGCGATGACCTTGGCGACCCACTCCGGGGTTTCCAGGGCGGCGGTGCCGAGGTTGACGCGGGTGCAGCCGGTGGCGAGGGCCGCGGCGAGCGTCTCGTCGTCGCGGATGCCGCCGGACAGCTCGACCTTGATGTCCATCGACTGAGCGACCTGGGCGATCTGCTCGCGATTGTTGCCGGTGCCGAAGGCGGCGTCGAGGTCCACCAGGTGCAGCCACTCGGCGCCCGCCCGCTGCCAGGTGAGGGCGGCCTCGAGCGGGTCGCCGTAGGAGGTCTCGGATCCGGACTCGCCGTGGACGAGACGCACGGCCTGGCCGTTGCGGACGTCGACGGCGGGAAGGAGTTCGAGACGGAGGGGCCCGGAGGTCGTTTGAGGGCGGTGAGAGGTCACGGCAGGTCAGTCCTAGAAGGTGTTGATCCAGTTGGTGAGCAGCTGGGCGCCGGCGTCGCCGGACTTCTCGGGGTGGAACTGGGTCGCCCACAGCGGGCCGTTCTCGACGGCGGCGACGAACGGCTCGCCGTGCGTGGCCCAGGTGACCTTGGGCGGCGCCATGGCCGGGCTGGTGGCCTCCAGGCTCCACTCGCGCACCGCGTAGGAGTGCACGAAGTAGAAGTAGGCGTCGGCGTCGAGGCCGGCGAAGAGGTACGAGCCCGGCGCGGCCTTGACCGTGTTCCAGCCCATGTGGGGGACGACGGGCGCGCGCAGCGGCTCGACCGTGCCCGGCCACTCGTCGAGGCCTTCGGCCTCGACGCCGTGCTCGATGCCGCGCGCGAAGAGGATCTGCATGCCGACGCAGATGCCCATCACGGGCCGGCCGCCGGACAGCCGGCGTTCGACGATCCAGTCGCCGCGCGCCTCCTTCAGGCCCTTCATACAGGCGGCGAAGGCGCCGACGCCCGGTACGAGCAGGCCGTCGGCAGCCATCGCCTTGTCGTAGTCACGGGTGATCTCGACGTCCGCGCCGACGCGGGCGAGGGCGCGCTCGGCGGAGCGTACGTTGCCGAATCCGTAGTCGAAGACGACCACGCGCTTGGTCATTCCCACACTCCCTGCAGTCGCATGACGCCTGCCACCAGGGACATCGCGGAGGCGACACCGAGCAGCACGATCACGCCCCTGGGCATCTTCTGCTTCGAGAAGGAGATCACTCCGCCGAGCAGAAACAGCCCGAGAAGGATCAGCAGAGTCGACAGCCCCGTCACAGCGCGCCCTTGGTGGAAGGGATGATCCCCGCAGCCCGCGGGTCCCGCTCGCTGGCGTAGCGCAGTGCGCGGGCGAGCGCCTTGAACTGGCACTCGACGATGTGGTGCGCGTTGCGCCCGTACGGTACGTGGACGTGCAGCGCTATCTGCGCCTGCGCGACGAAGGACTCCAGAATGTGCCGGGTCATCGTCGTGTCGTACGTGCCGATCATCGGCGCCATGTTCTCCGGCTCCGTGTGCACCAGGTAGGGGCGGCCGGAGAGGTCGACGGTCACCTGGGCGAGGGACTCGTCCAGCGGCACGGTGCAGTTGCCGAAGCGGTAGATGCCCGTCTTGTCGCCGAGCGCCTGCTTGAAGGCCGCGCCGAGCGCGAGGGCGGTGTCCTCGATGGTGTGGTGGGTGTCGATGTGCAGGTCGCCGTCGGTCTTGACCGTGAGGTCGAACAGGCCGTGGCGGCCGAGCTGGTCGAGCATGTGGTCGTAGAAGCCGACACCTGTTGATACAGCCACATCGCCCTTGCCGTCCAGGTCGATCTCGACCAGGACGGAGGTCTCCTTCGTCACCCGCTCCACGCGTCCCACGCGGCTCATGCGTCGTTCTCCTTCTTCAGCGCGCGCACCGCATCCAGGAACGCGTCGTTCTCTTCGGGGGTGCCCGCGGTGACCCGCAGATAGCCCGGTACGCCGTTGTCGCGGACCAGGACGCCCCGGTCCAGCAGTCCCTGCCACGCCTCCTGGGCGTTGGCGAAGCGCCCGAACTGTACGAAGTTGGCGTCCGACTCCGTGACCTCGCAGCCGATCGCACGCAGCTCGCTCACCAGCCGGTCGCGCTCCGCCTTGAGCTGCTCGACGTAGGCCAGGAGCGTATCGGTGTGCTCCAGGGCGGCCAGCGCGGTGGCCTGGGTGACGGCGGACAGGTGGTACGGCAGGCGGACCAGCTGCACGGCGTCGACCACGGCGGGGTGCGCGGCGAGGTAGCCCAGGCGCAGCCCCGCAGCGCCGAAGGCCTTGGACATGGTGCGGCTGATCACCAGGTGCGGGCGCCCCTCGATCAGCGGCAGCAGGGAGGGGCCGTGGCTGAACTCCACATATGCCTCGTCCACCACGACGATGGAGGGCCCCGCCGCCTGCGCGGCCTCGTACAGCGCCAGCACGGTCTCGGCCCCGACCGCCGTACCCGTGGGGTTGTTCGGCGAGGTGATGAAGACCACGTCGGGCCGGTGCTCGGCGATGGCCGACGTCGCCGCTTCCACATCGATGGTGAAGTCCTCATGGCGCGGGCCGGAGATCCAGCCGGTGCCGGTGCCGCGGGCGATCAGCGCGTGCATCGAGTACGAGGGCTCGAAGCCGATGGCGGTGCGGCCGGGCCCGCCGAAGGTCTGCAGCAGCTGCTGCAGGACCTCGTTGGAGCCGTTGGCCGCCCATACATTGGCCACGCCGACCTGGTGCCCGCCGGTGCGGGTGAGGAATGCCGCGAGGGCGGTGCGCAGCTCGACCGCGTCCCGGTCCGGGTAGCGGTTGAGGTTTCGGGCCGCCTCGCTGACGCGCTCGGCGATCCGGCGCACCAGCGGCTCGGGCAGCGGGTACGGGTTCTCGTTGGTGTTCAGGCGTACGGGCACCTGCAGCTGCGGGGCGCCGTACGGGGACTTGCCGCGCAGCTCGTCCCGGATGGGAAGATCGTCAATGCCGGTCACTTGGGCTGCGGCACCTTCCAGTCGAACCGTGCCTTGAGGGCCGCCCCGTGCGCGGGCAGATCCTCGGCCTCCGCGAGCCTCACCACATGGTGGGTGACCTCGGCGAGGGCGTCGCGTGTGTAGTCCACGACGTGGATGCCGCGCAGGAAGGACTGCACGGACAGGCCGGAGGAGTGGCAGGCGCAGCCGCCGGTGGGCAGCACGTGGTTGGATCCCGCGCAGTAGTCGCCGAGCGAGACCGGGGCGTACGGGCCGACGAAGATCGCGCCGGCGTTGCGCACCCGGGCGGCCACGCCGGCCGCGTTCGCGGTCTGGATCTCCAGGTGTTCGGCGGCGTACGCGTCGACGACCCGCAGGCCCTCGTCCACGCCGTCGACCAGGACGATCGCGGACTGCCGCCCCGCCAGCGCATCGGTGATCCGCTCGCGGTGCTTGGTGGCCGCGACCTGGGTCTTCAGCTCGGCCTCGACCGCCTCGGCCAGCTCCACGGAGTCGGTGACCAGCACGGCGGCGGCCAGCGTGTCGTGCTCGGCCTGGCTGATCAGGTCGGCGGCGACGTGCGCCGCGTCGGCGGTCGCGTCCGCCAGGATGGCGATCTCGGTCGGGCCCGCCTCGGCGTCGATGCCGATCCGGCCCTTGAGCAGGCGCTTGGCGGCGGCGACGTAGATGTTGCCGGGGCCGGTGACCAGATTGACCGGAAGGCACTCGCCGGTGCCGTACGCGAACATGGCGATCGCCTGGGCGCCGCCGGCCGCGTACACCTCGTCGACGCCCAGCAGCGCACAGGCGGCCAGGATCGTCGGGTGCGGCAGGCCGCCGAACTCGGCCTGCGGCGGGGAGCTGACGGCGACGGCGTCGACGCCCGCCTCCTGGGCCGGGACCACGTTCATCACGACCGAGGACGGGTAGACGGCGAGGCCGCCCGGCACGTACAGACCCACGCGCTCGACCGGCACCCAGCGCTCGGTGACCGTGCCGCCGGGTACGACCCGGGTGGTGTGGTCGGTGCGGCGCTGGTCGCGGTGGACCAGGCGGGCGCGCCGGATCGACTCCTCGAGCGCCGCCCGCACCTGCGGGTCCAGCTGCTCCAGGGCGCGGACGAGCTCCTGCTCGGGGACCCGCACCCGCTGAATCGAGACACCGTCGAACCGCTGCGCGTAGTCGATCAGTGCCGCGGTGCCACGATGGCGTACGTCGTCGCAGATCGGCCGCACCTTCTCCAGGGCGGCCTCGACGTCGAACTCGGCACGGGGCAGCAGGTCACGCAGGGCGGCGCCCTCGGGGAGGGCGTCGCCGCGCAGATCGATTCGGGAGATCACGCAGCCCATTGTCTCAGACCCGCTCCGCGACCCGCCGGACGTATCAATGGCTGATACACGCCCCCGCGGATCTCTACATGCCGTGGACGGCTAGCGTTCACTCCGTCACTCACGGAAATAGGGAGTGTGTACGAGCCGCGCGGGCCATGCGGGCGAGGAGGGGTGGCAGCGGTGTCGCAGCCTGAGGACGGCGAGCCGCCGGAGGGCCTGGAGCTGACTCCGGCCGAGTGGGGAATGTGGCAGGCATTCCGGAATGGCAGCACCCACGATCTTCGCACCCGCAACCCGGTCCAGGATGATCCGAACGGCCATTACCACTGGGGCACGGACCGCAGCATCCGGGCCCGGGTGGTCGCCCTGCTGTTGCTCAACGGGCCGCCCCCGCAGCCCGGCCGGGTCTCGGCGCTCAAGCTCAAGGGTGCGTACATCACCGGCTCCCTCGATCTCTCCGGCGGCACCGTCACGCCGTATGTCGAGCTGACGTCCTGCCGCTTCGAGCAGGAGATCAAGCTCCCCGAGTGCCGCTTCACCACCCTGCGCCTGGTGAGCTGTGCGATTCCGCGGCTGGAGGCCGCCCGGCTGGCCACCGAGGGGGATCTGCACCTGCCGCGCTGCACCGTCCGAGGCGGAATCCGGCTCACCGACGCACACATCGGCACTGATCTGCTGCTCAACCAGCTCACCGTCTACCGGGACCGCAAGGGCCGCTCGATCGCCGCCGACGGGGTGACCGTCGGACAGGACCTGCAGGCGGAGATGATCGAGTCGTTCGGCGAGATCAGCATGCGCGGCGCGCACATCGGGGTGTCCCTGAGCCTGCGCGGCAGCCAGCTGCGCAATCCGTACGGGCGCCGGGCTCTCAACGCCCCGCAGCTCACAGTCGAACGGACGCTCTATATGACGGCGGCGGGCCTCAGCAGCTCGCCGTTCATCAGCTCGAGCGGCACCCCGCCGTACGGCGTGGTCAACACGCCCTCGCGCGGCACGCGGATGCAGCGCTTCGAGTGCGAGGGCGGGATCCGGCTGGACGACGGGCGGTTCGGGGACGCGGTCGACTTCTACCAGGCGCGCTTTGTGATGGAGTCCGACCAGGAGCTGTCCCTGCGCCGGATCCAGACGCCGGAGCTGCGGTTCCTCGGCGAGCGCCCGCAGCGCGGCCGGGTGGTGCTGTCGGGGGCCAAGGTCGTCAACCTCATCGACAAAGCGGCGAGTTGGCCGGGGCCCGGCGGGCTGTCGATGGCCGGCTTCATGTACGAGACGCTGGTGCCGCGCGGGCCGTTCCCGCTGTCCCGGCGCCTGGAGTGGGTGGCCGCCGCGACCCCCGAATACGCCCCGGAGCCATACGAGCGGCTGGCCGGCGCCATGCGCGCCAGTGGCGAGGACGCCGATGCCCGCGAGGTGCTGCTCGCCAAGCAACGGCGGCGCCGGGAAACGCTGCCGCTGGCGGGCAAGACGTGGGGCTACCTGCAGGACTGGACGGTGGCGTACGGCTACCGGCCTGGGCGCGCCGCGGTGTGGATGGCGGTCCTGTGGGCGGTCGGGGCGGTGCTCTTCCGCTCCCATCCGCCGACGGAGATCAAGCACGGCGAGTCACCGCCCTGGAACCCGTACCTCTACGCCCTCGACCTGCTGCTGCCGGTCATCGACCTGGGGCAGGACAGCTACTGGAAACCGCGCGGCCCCTACCAGTGGGCGGCCGCGATGCTGATTCTGCTCGGCTGGATCCTGGCCACGACGGTGGCGACGGGCGCCTCCCGGCTGCTGCGCCGCAGCTGACCGCACAGCTGCCCACTGTGCGCGGACAGGGGCGCTTTTACCCGAATTTGATCGTTCAAGAGGCAACCTTCCGACCGATACCAAAGCGTCACCGCGTCACTCTGGCACCCACCGGACCTGCGGCTTTCAATGATTCCTGTCGCTTCGCCCCACCGCCGCCAGTAGGGTCCATGGTCTTCCTCCGCGCCCTGATCAGCACCACGCGCATGATCTGCAACACCCCGCAGCTCGCCGTCGGCCTCACCCCGGACAACGAAGTGCTGCTCGACGCCCCCGACGGGCGGCTGGCTCCGGTGCTCGCCGCCGCCGGGCAGGGACACCACCGGCCGGCCGCCGCGCTGCTGGCTCAGACCCGGGAGGCCGCGGAGTGGGAGGCGCGCGACCGCTATGCCACCCGGCTGGCCGTCTTCGCGCAGTCCCGCTCCCACTGGTTCACACGCTGGCTCGCCAAGTCCCCGCGCGATCCGGACGCGGCGCTGCTCGAGGCCGAGCTGGCGGTGCGCACGGCGTGGGGGCGGCCGGGGCGTGCCGAGTCGCTGCGGGAGACCCAGCCGCTCATCGACGCCGCCGCACGGCGGGCGCCGCACGACCCCGTGCCGTGGCGGATCGCCCTGGACCACGCACGGGGCACGCACGCCTCCACGGCGGAGGCCGACGCCCTGTGGCACGAGGCGGTGAGCCGGGCCCCGCACCACTACGGCTGCCATGTCGCGGCGCTCCGGTACCGGGCCTCGCATTGCTCGTACGGCGAGTGCTTCGACTTCGCCGAGCGGACCGCGGCCCGGGCGCTGCCCAATTCGCTGCTCAAGGCTCTGCCGGTACGGGCCGCGTACAAAGTCCTCCTCGAGCAGCAGATGGAGGGGGACGGGCGCGTCCCCTTGGAGGTGGCCGAGCGGCGCGGGGAGGAGCAGAGCATCGAGGGCGTCGATGGATGGCGCATCGATGCGGCCGCCGACCTGGCGCTCGCGCTGTCCGCCCGGTACGAGCCCGCTGACCCATCGGTCGCCGAGGTCCGCAACCTCCTGGTGTACGTACTGATCGTGCGGCAGCGGTGGGCGGCCGCACTGGAGGAGTTCCGGCGGATCGGCCCGTACGCCACCACCTTCCCCTGGGGCTGCCTCTCCGACGATCCGCTGGGCCAGTTCCTCGAGCTGCGCGACGGCGTCCGTATACAGCTGGCCTCCACCATGCCCCTGTGGCGGCGCACCCCCGGTGGGCCGCGCAACGGCCCAGCGGGCGGCCATTAGGCTTGACGGTCGTGACCACCGCGCGCCTTCCGCTGTTCCCGCTGAACTCGGTGCTGTTCCCGGGCCTCGTCCTGCCCCTGAACGTCTTCGAGCAGCGGTATCGCGCCATGATGCGCGACCTGCTGAAGCAGGACGAGGACGGCCCGCGCCGCTTCGGCGTGGTCGCCATCCGCGACGGGCGCGAGGTGGCGCCGAGCGCCCCCGGCCTGCCGGACGCCACGGCATTGCCCGAGCGGGGTGCTGCCGCCGGTTTCGGCGACGATCCGATGCAGGCCTTCCACCACGTCGGCTGTGTCGCGGACGCGGCCACCATCCGGGAGAAGGAGGACGGCCGCTTCGACGTGCTGGCCACCGGTACGACCCGCTTCCGGCTGCTGTCGGTGGATGCCACGGGGCCGTATCTGGTCGGCGAGACGGAGGAGATCCCCGAGGAGCAGGGGGAGGGCGCCGGTGCGCTCGCCTCCGGCGTGCTGCATGCCTTCCGTACGTACCAGAAGCGGCTGGCCGGGGCGCACGAGCGCTCGCTGGCCGGCGAACAGGACCTGCCGGACGAGCCGTCCGTGGTGTCCTACCTGGTGGCGGCGGCCACGGTGCTCGACACCCCGGCGAAACAGCGGCTGTTGGAGGCTCCGGACACCGCATCCCGGCTCCGGGAGGAGCTGAGAATACTGCGCACGGAGAGCTCGCTGATCCGTACCATCCCCTCGCTGCCCGCGGTGGACCTCACCCGGCAGCCGACGAGCCAGAACTGAGCGCAGAGGTCCCGGCGTTGGCGAAGAAGCAGAAGCAGCAGCGGTCCGCCGGCACGCCTGCGACGGTCGCCCTGACCAAGGCAGGCACGGTCTTCACGGTGCACTCCTACGAGCACGACCCGTCAGCCGCGTCGTATGGCGAGGAGGCCGCCCAAGCGCTGGGCGTTGAGCCGGAGAGAGTGTTCAAGACCCTGCTCGCCGACGTGGACGGCGCGCTGACCGTCGCGATCGTCCCGGTCGCCGGCTCGCTCGACCTCAAGGCGCTGGCCTCGGCGGTCGGCGGCAAGCGGGCGGCGATGGCCGACCCGGCGGCGGCGGAGCGCGCGACGGGCTATGTGGTGGGCGGCATCTCACCGCTGGGGCAGCGGCGGCGGCTGCCGACGGTGCTGGACGCCTCGGCCGCGGCGCATGCGACGGTGTGCGTGTCGGCGGGCCGACGGGGACTGGAGGTCGAGCTGGCCCCCGCCGACCTGGCCGCGCTCACCGACGCGGTGCTCGCCCCGATCGCCCGCGCGTAGCGACTCCCCCTGGCGGCGCGAGGGCTCGTGTGGCCAACGCTGCCCCGGGGCGCTTCCCCTACAGCGCCGCGTCGGGCCCCGGGTACGGGTCGCGGGGCCCGAACAGGGCCGTCAGACCCAGGTGCGCGACCGTCGCCGCCATCGGCCAGGCCAGCAGCGCGCCCTTCGCCCGCAGTTGGAGCGGCGCGTCGAAGACCCGGCCCTGGCCGACCGCCCGCGCGTGCGCCGCCACGTCCTGCGTCGGGCCCAGCCAGACGCCCAGCCGCCACGCGAGCACCGAGGCGAGCAGCCCGCCGACGGCGATCCCGATCACCAGCGGGATGCCCCCCTTCCGGAAGAGCAAGAAGACGACCGCCGCCGTCAGCGCACCAAAGCCCAGCGCGAGCAGCGCGAACGTGCCGTCCGCACCGATCGCCTCCTCGCCCTCGGAGTTCTTGAAGTACACCGCCTCGCCGTTGGAGACCAGCGGGATCCGCGGAGCCAGCCACAGCCACAGCAGCCCGAGCAGCACCCCGGCGACGGTGATGCCCACCGCCACCAGCGCGGCCTGCCGAATCTCCGCCCCCACGCCGGGCCCTCCGTACTCCGGCCCCTCCATGCCCGCGGCGGGGTGGGCCGGCTGCTGCCCGGAGCCGTGCGGAGTCTCCCGGTGCCGCTTCTCGCCCTGTCGGGGCCTGCCGTGCGGTGTCAATGGTGCGCTCACATGGCCATCGTGCCAGGTGGGCAAGGGGCCATCGGCGGCAGGACGGCGGTCCGGGCGCGTCATCGGACGGCCGCCCTGCGGTACGCCCAGGTGGCGACGGCCAGCGACACCAGCCCGACGACCGCGCAGACCCCCAGGTCACCGGCCACCGCCGGCCAGTCCGGCTGCGGCGCGAAGGTCCGGTCGAACGCCTCGACCCCGTACGTGGACGGCAGCAGATCCCGTGCCCAGGCCACCGGGCCGGGCAGGTGCGTCGCGGGCAGAACCCCCAGCAGCAGCGCCGCGGACATGCCCATCTGGCCCAGCAGCGTGGCGATTTCGGGCCGGGGCGCGAGCAGGCCGAGGGCCGCGCCCAGGCCGGCCAGGGCGGCTCCGGCGAGCGGGATCACGGCGGCCAGCACCCACAGGTTCGCGAGCGGCAGCTGGTACAGAACACTGCCCACGACGGCCGTCACCACGGTTCCGGGCACGGTGAAGGAGGCGTACGCCCCTGCCGCGCCGAGCACCACCGCGGCCGGCGGCACGGGCAGGGTCGCGTAGTGGTCGAGGCCGCCGTTCGCCCGCAGCTGGCCGAAGTACTGCGCCAGCAGATTGAGCGCGACGAAGGCGACGACCAGCACGCTGGACCCGGCGACCACGGCCCGCGCCTCGTCCCCGCCGTCGACGACCCCGCGCATCAGCACCATGATCCCGATGCTCTGGAAGGTCGCCACGAACAGCAGCGGGATACGGGCCACGCGGGCCCGCGACAGCTGCGCCCGGTAGACGGCGGCCAGCGCGGGCAGCAGCCGTGCCCTGGGCGCGAGCGGGGCTGCGGCGTCATGGGACCTGGGCTCGGCCCCGGTCCCCCAGACGCCCTGGGAGACCGCCTGCGCGGGCACGGCACTCACGTTGCGCTGCTCCTGTTCGATACGGGCGGAACGGTGCGGCGGGTGACGAGGCCCGCCGCTCTTGCGCGCTCCGCGCGCGGTGTGCGATCGGTCAACCCTTGACCAGCCCCTCCGTACGGCCGCCGAGCGCGAGATAGACGTCCTCGAGGCTGGGCATGGCGAGCGTGAAATCGTCGAGGGCCGCGAAGGCTTCGCCCCCGGTGACGGCGGCGACGGCGGCGCGCGCCTGGTCGGGGGCCAGCCGCAGCGTCCAGCGCCGGCCGGACTCCCGCGCGGAGGCGCGCAGCGCGGCGACCTCAGGCACCTCCAGCGGCGCCCGGTCGCGCCACACCAGCTCCACCCGCACCTCGTCGGCGACGAGCGCCTTCAGGCCGGCGGGAGTGTCGCAGGCGATGACGCGGCCGCGCTCCAGGACCGCGACCCGGTCGAGGACGGTCTCGGCCTCGATGACGTTGTGGGTGACCAGCAGGACCGTGGTGCCGCGCTCGGCCCGGCGCCGGTCCACGGCCGCCCACACGGCGCGGCGGGCGACAGGGTCCATGCCGGTCGTCGGCTCGTCGAGGACAAGGACGGGCCGGTCACCGACCAGGGCGGCCGCGAAGCAGGCGAGCCGGCGCTGGCCGCCGGACAGCTTCTTCAGGGGGCGGCCCGCGAGACCTGCGAGCCCGAGCTCGTCGAGGACGGCATCGCGCTCGGCCCGGGCGGTGCGGGCGTCGAGACCGCGCAGCCGGCCGGTGGTCTCGGCGGCGAGGGCGACGGTCAGCTCGTCGAGCGCTGGGGACTCCTGGCCGAGGTAGCCGATGAGGCGCGCCGCCCGCTCGGGGTGGCGCACCAAGTCGTGTCCGAGCAGGCGGACGCTGCCCGCGTCGGGCCGCATAAGCCCGGTGAGCTGGCGTACCAGGGTGGACTTGCCCGCGCCGTTCGGGCCGAGCAGCCCGAAGATCTCGCCGCGGTGGATGTCGAGGCTGATGCCGTCGCTGGCCCGTACGGCGGGGGCCGCGGGGCCGGGGCGGCGGGCGCGAGTGGCGGGGTAGGTCTTGACCAGGTCCCGCACGGTGCACACCGGTACGGCTTCCGCCGTACCGGCATTGATGCCGTGCCTTGCCTGCTTGGCGCCCGTCCTCACGAGCTATGAGGGTACGCGTCCGACGCCCTGCCGGACCTCTCGGGTCCCACTCACACGGCCCGCGTGTAACCCGTCTCCGCGCCGTACACCCGGCCGGGTGACAACCCCGTGGCCTCTGACGGGCATGGGACGGACGCTGGGGGGACCGGCGCCGCAGGACCCGACCGGCCGAGCTGAACCGGCCGCCCGGTGCGCCCCTCCCCCACGCGGTGTTGCCGCCGGGGTCACTCCTCCGCAGACGTGCGGGCCGAGGTGGCCCGCGACTCCACCTCCCGCCAGAAGCCCGCGCGGATCGCGTAGCGGTCCTGCTCGTCGATCTGGTCGTCCTTGTGCGCGAGCAGCCCGAAGCGGGCCGCGTACCGCAGCAGCTCGCCGTCGATGCGGTGCGGGATGCGCGGGTACTCCGAGGAGAGCTGCTGCACATGGGACGGGGTCGGCAGCCGTCCGATCCAGCGGCGCGCGAACACCTGCCCCACCTCGAACGGATCGCCGCTCACCGCAGTGATGTCCTCCTCGCGGTCGGCCCAGCGCTGTTCCGCGCTGGTGAGCTGGGCCAGTGTCGGCAGGGCGGCCGTTTCCGGGGGCTCTGCCGTGCCGCCGCGCTCGACCCAGCCCTTGTCGGAGGACCACCGCAGGGTGGCTCCGGCCACGGGCTGCTGTACGGCGGGCCCTGCATGGGGGCGGCCCAGGTCGGCGAGGTCCTTGGGGGTCGGTACGCCCTTGGCACCGGCACCGGCACCGGCACCGGCGCCGGCACCGGCCGCTGCCGCACTGCCGTCGGCCGCCGTGGCGTCGGCCGGCAGGCTGCCGGAGCACACGGTGCCGTTCCGCTCAGCCGCAGTGTGGCCGGGCGGCGCCGCGCTGGAGTGGCTGCCCGCTCCGGCGGGTGCGGGAGCGGGCGCGGCCGGATCCGGCAGCGGCGCGGAGAGGATCGCCGCGATCTCCGGCCGCGGGACGGTCGCCGGCGGGCAGACGCCACCGAGGTCCTTGGCCCGTACCGCCCGGCTGATCCAGGCGCGGTCGAGGACGCGCCGCTCGTCGGCCTCCGCGACCAGGTCCTCTGACTGGTTGAAGTCGCCGTCGGCGGCCTGTACGGCCCACAGATGGACGGCGACGCCGTGCTCCTTGGCGTCCATCAGGCCGGGCAGCAGATCGCCGTCGCCGGTGACGAGAACGATGTCGGAGCAGGCGCGATTGCGGGCGAGCTCGGTGAGTTCGGCGTGCATCGCCGCGTCCACGCCCTTCTGCGCCCAGCGCCCGTCGCTGCGCGTCAGGGCGCCGAGCCGGACGGTGACGCGGGGCATGACGCGCAACCGCCGGTGTTCCGGCTGCGGTACGCGGTCGGGGGCCCCGTCGAACCAGTAAATGCGCAGCAGGGGCTGCTCGGTGTCGGCCTCGGCACGCTCCCGCAGCCCCTGGATGAGCGCGGCATGGTCGACGGTGATGCGGGACCGGGCGGGTTCCCCGGCCAGCAGACTCGCGGCGGCGCCCAGCAGATAACCGGCGTCCACCAGGACGACGCAGCGGTCCACGTTGCACCCCTCTTTCGTGAAGTCCGTCGCCTGGGAACGGCTTTGCTTGGGTTTCCCCTGAGTCTGCCCGACCGTACATCCCTTATCAGTCGGAACTCGATCTCCGGCGTGGCGGAAACCCGCACGGGACCGTGACCTTCCTTCTCACTCAGGGTAATTGTCCAACATGCGTTCTTTATCCGAGCGTGCGAGCGTGGTTCTCGCGAGGCGGCCCCGGCAACCCCGCAGAGGTCGCGGCCAGGCTCGGAGATCCCCAGGAGGCACGATCATGGGCAAGAGCAAGAACCGAGAACGCAGTCAGGGCAAGGCCCGCAGCGCGGCGGCCGAGCGCGGCAAGGCGCAGGCCAACGACCCGGCCCTGGACGCGGGGAGGCAGACCCTGGCCCCGGACAGCCCGCAGGGCGCTTCGAGCAAACGGCAGAAGCAGCGTTTCGGCCATAACTGACCCGCTTGAGAGAGAAGTAGGGGCGCGCCTGTGCTGGGCGCGCCCCTACTTCATCTGGAACTACCGGTCCTGGTTCAGGCCTTGGACGGCTCCCGCTGGCCGGTGTGCGCCGGCTCTCCGCCGTACGGCGCGACCCGGCTCGGCGCCTTCGGGATGGCGTCGTCGTACGGGGCGTCACTGCGTCCGTACGGGCGGCGGAGCGCCATGTAGAACAGTCCCGCGCCGACGACGACGACCCCGGAGATCAGCACGATGTAGTTGTCGTACCAGGGGGCGTCGGGCGTGCGGGGCCAGCTCATGATGAGGATGGCCACGACACCGTAGACCAGGGCCAGGATGTTGACGGGCAGGCCCCACTTGCCGAGGCGGTACTTCCCGCTGGGCTTCCAGCCCTTCAGCCGGGCGCGCAGCGCGGCGAACACAACCATCTGGAAGCCGAGGTAGATGCCGAGTGACGCGAAGCTGACGATCTTCGTCAGGGCGTCCGCCGAGAACTTCGAGGCCAGCACGACGATCGCCGGGATGATGCCCGCGACCAGCAGGGCGTAGGGCGGGACACGCCTGGCCTGCGAGAACTTCCGCAGCCAGCGGCTGCCCACGATCATCTCGTCGCGGCCGTAGCTGTAGGCCAGCCGGCCGGCCGCCGCCTGCAGGCTCATCGCGCAGGACAGGAACGAGCACAGCACGATGCCGAGGATGACCTTGGATCCGATGGGGCCGAATGCCTCGCCCAGAACGCTGGACACGGGGTCGGGGTTCTCGCCCGAGATGACCGCCGGGATATCGGCCACCGACAGCACCAGAGCAAGGGCGACGAAGGTGGCCGCCGCGCCGCCGACGTAGATGGTGCGGCGCATCGCCTTGGGGATCAGACGGCCCGGGTCGCGCACCTCCTCGGCCACGTCACCGCAGGCCTCGAAGCCGTAGTAGTTGTAGATGCCCACCAGGGTCGCGGCGGCGAACGCCCAGAGGTAGTTGCCGCCGTCCCCCGCACCGAAGCTGTCGAACACCACACCGAGGTTGTGGTGCCGCCCGGTCACGAGGAGCCAGCCGCCCACCGCCACGGCTCCGAGGAGCTCGGCGGTGAAGCCGATGATGGCGGCCATGGCGAGCACGCGGGTGCCCATGTAGTTGATGATCGTGGCCAGGGCGAGGATCGCCAGGGAACAGATGATGGTGGTGTTGACCGAGGCCTCGAACCCGAACATCGACGCGATGTACGGGCCGGCGCCGGACACCACGCTGGCGATGGTCACGAACAGGGCCATCATGTAGACCCATCCGGTCAGCCAGGCATACCGGCGGCCCCACAGCCGGCGCGCCCAGGGGTAGACGCCACCGGCGACGGGAAACTGTGCCACGACCTCACTGAATACGAGCGCGACCAACAGCTGCCCGACGCCCGTGATGACGAGAGACCAGATCATCGGCGGGCCGCCGGTGGCCAGGCCGAAGGCGAACATGGTGTAGATGGCGACCACGGGGGACAGATAGGTGAAGCCGAGCGAGAAGTTGGCCCACGGGCTCATGTCCCGCTTGAACTCGGACTCGTACCCGAGCGCGGCCAGTTGCGCGGCATCGCTGTCACGGTGGTCCGGTGGAGTATTGGGGCTCATGGAGGCTCCCGATTCTCGTTACCAAAGGTGTAAGGGAACGTGGGGCGGCACTCGCCGCGGCCCCCGTGCACGGGGGACATCCATTGGCGCCCGACATGCCGGGCCGATCGGCCGGGCTGGCCTATGATGCTTGCACGTCGGGGTGATGTGATGCGAAAAACTACAACCCCATGGGTTATGGCACAAGGGTTTCGCGGCCAGCGATGAAGGCAGGCGAGGAGGGGTCGTGGTGGCGGACGGCGCACCGGTCATGCGCGCCTCGTTGATATCCCCCCTCACCACGGGGGGCCGCACGGACGAGGTCGTCGAGCGCATCAGCAAGGCCATCCACCTCGGCCTGGTCGTCGACGGCGAGCAGTTGCCCACCGAGGTGGAGTTCGCGGGCCAGCTCGGGGTCTCGCCCATGACCTTGCGGGAGGCCCTTGCGGTCCTGCGCCAGCAGGGGCTCGTCGAGACCCGCCGCGGCCGCACCGGCGGCACCTTCGTCCGGCGGCCGGCCAATCCGCCGGTGGAACCACTGGAGAACCGGCTGCGGTCCACGACCGTCTCCCAGATCCGCGATCTCGCCGACGAGCAGTTCGCCGTGTCCGGCGCCTCCGCCAAACTCGCGGCCGAGCGAGCGTCGAGGGCGAGCCTGCGCCGTCTGCTGCACCTCGTCGAGCAGCTCGCGAGCGCCACGGAGCTCGGCGCCCGCATCCGCGCCGACAGCCGATTTCACATCGAGGTGGCGATCGCCTCGCAGTCGGAGCGGCTCACTCGGCTGGAGGTGAACCTCCAGGCCGAGCTGACCGCCATGCTCTGGTTGCCGCACAAGCCCGAGCCGGTGCTGGAGGAGGTGGTCGCCGAGCATCACGCCATCGCCACGGCGATCGCCGAGGAGGACAGCGACCGGGCCCGGGCCCTGGCCGAGCGCCATGTCCAGCGCAACCTGCGGCGGCTGATCGAGCTGCACCTCGTGGTGGCGGGACGATGACCGAGGAGGCGTCTGATGTGTCCTGAGATCGCCACGCCGTACGGCGGTCCGGCCCACGAAGGGGAGGGCCTGAACGCACTCCTGGAGCGGGTACGCGGCCTGCTCGGGGAGGTGTTCGACCGCCTCGATATGGTCGCGGCCGAGATCGTCGCCCGGCGCCGTGCGGCCCTTGCCGGGGGCGGCGTGTTCGGGGTGCGTGACCTGGCCGGCCTCAGGCCGCTCCTCATCGAGCAGTTGACCGCGCAGCCGACCGCGGACGGGCTCGGTTTCCTCGCGGCGCCGAAGCTTCTGCCGGACCGGGACCGGCACATCGAGTGGTGGCAGCACAGCGGACGGGGCTTCGCACCGATGCGGCTCAACCTCGACCCGACCAGTGCGGATGTCTACGACTACTTCGAGATGGACTGGTTCGCGGCCGCGCGTGACCACTCCAGGCGCGCGGTGTTCGGCCCGTATGTGGACTACTCGGGCGCCGACCGCTACGTGTGCACGGTCACCGTCCCCGTCGAGGACGAGAGGTTCCTCGGTGTGGTGGGGACCGACCTGCGCATGACCGAGTTCGAACCCCGGCTCCTGGACGTACTGCGGGACGCCGGCCAGGACGCGGTGCTGGTGGGAGCCGAGCGGCGGGTGGTCGCCGCCAACACCTCGCGCTGGCTCGTGGGCTCCAGGCTGCCGCGCGTGCCGCGCGCCGGAGACGGCGAGTTCGTGGCGGTGGGTGAGGTCGGGCTGGACAGCGAATGGCTGCTCGCCCTCGCGCGCCGCGAATAGCGCGACGAGAACGCCGGCGCGGAGACGGCCGCCTCAGGACCCCCGGAGCCGGGACGGCTCCGGGGGTCCCATTTCTTGGCTCCCGGATTTCTTTCCACAACGCTCTTGACACCCAAACTATAAGTTTAGAGTATTTAGCCCAACTCGACGCTCGCACCGACAGTTGGAGAGCCATATGACGGGCACCGCCCTCGCCGAAGCCCCGTACTTCGACGTCGCCGACCCGAGCTTCTCGATCAAGTCCGCCGCCGTGCACGAGGCGCGCGAACGCAGCTGGTACGCCCGGACCAACTACGGCCTGGCCGTGCTGCGTTACGAGGAGGTCAGCCGGCTGCTCAAGCACCCCAAGCTGCGCCAGGGAAGCGCGGCATGGCCGGCCCACAACGGCGTCACCGAGGGGCCGTTCGCCGACTGGTGGGCCAGCTGGGTGCTCAACAAGGAAGGTGAGGAGCACCACCGCCTGCGCCGGCTGATGAACCCCGCCTTCTCGCACAAGCTCATCGGCGGCCTGGTGCCCCGCTTCCAGGCGCTGGCCACCGAACTCATCGACAACTTCAAGGAGCCCGGCCGCTGCGAGTTCGTCTCGGAGTTCGCCGAGCCCTACGCGGCCCGCGTCATCGCCATCATGCTCGGCCTGCCCGAGTCGGAGTGGCCGGTCATCGCCCGCGACTCCGCCACCATCGGGCTGGCGCTCGGCGTCACCTTCCGGCAGGACCTGCCGAAGATCGAGGCAGCGCTGGCCAACCTCTACGCGTATGCCGACGAGGTCATCGCCGACCGCCGCCGGAAGGAGCGAGACGACTTCGTCTCCGCGCTGGTGCGCGCCCACCGCGACTCCGACAGCCTCTCCGACACCGAGCTGCGGGACGGCCTGGTGCTGCTGATCTTCGGCGGCATGGACACCACCCGCAACCAACTCGGCCTGGCCATGCAGACCTTCATGCGCCACCCCGACCAGTGGCGCCTGCTGGCCGAGCGGCCCGAGCTGGGCGCCAAGGCGGTCGAGGAGGTCATGCGGGTGAACCCGACCGTCCGCTGGGTGACCCGTGAAGCGAAGGAGGACTTCACCTTCCAGGACCTGGAGATCAAGGCCGGCACCACGATCCACCTCTTCAGCGAGTCGGCCGGCACCGACCCGAGGGTGTTCGGGGAGTACTCCTTCGACATCACGGCCGAGCGCAAGCCCCACTTCGGCTTCGGCGGCGGCGCGCACCACTGCCTCGGCCACTTCGTCGCCCGCAGCGACATGAGCGAGGCCCTGCCGCTCCTGGCGCGGCGCCTGCGCGACCCCCGCATCGACGGTCAGGACGAGTGGCTGCCCGACTCCGGCAACACCGGACCGATCCGTCTGCCCATCGCCTTCACCCCGGCCTCCTGAACGGCCGCACGACCGAAAGGAACCATCCATGCAGGTCATCGTCGACCTGGCGAAGTGCCAGGACCACGGCCAGTGCGCCATCGCCGCGCCCGTCGTCTTCCAGATGAACGACGAGGGCAAGCTGGTCTACGACGGCAACCCGGACGAGTCGCAGCGCTTCGAGGTCGAAGAGGCCGCCGATGTCTGCCCCGTCCAGGCCATCCTCATCAAGGACTGACATGGCTGCCCACGTCGCCGTTGTCGGAGCATCCCTGGCGGGCCTGAGGGCGGCCGAGCAGCTGCGCATCGCCGGGCACACCGGGCCCATCACCGTCCTCGGTGACGAGCGGCACCCGCCGTACAACCGGCCGCCGCTGTCCAAGGAGGTGCTGGCCGCACCGGGCGACTCCGCGCCGCAGCGGCTGCATCAGATGGTGGCCTTCCGCCGCCGGTCGGTGGTGGGCGACGTCGACTTCCGGCTCGGTCTGCCCGTCGTGGAGTCAGACCTGCGCCGCGGCCGGCTGACCCTGGAGGACGGCGCCGTCGTCACCTTCGACGGCCTGGTCGTGGCCACCGGCCTGCGCCCCCGCCGGCTCGGGCTTCCCGGCCCGCAGGCCGGGCGGTACGTCCTGCGCACCCTGGACGACTGCATCGCACTGCGCGGTGTTCTGCGCCCGGGGACCAGGGTCGTCGTGGTCGGCGCCGGCTTCGTCGGCTGCGAAGTCGCCGCGACCGCGCTACGGCTGGGATGCCACGTCACCGTCGTCGAGCCCACCGGGGCGCCGATGAACCGCGTACTCGGGGCGTCGCTGGCCCACGCGGTCCAGCGCCACCACGAAAGGGCCGGGGTCGGTTTCGTCATCGGCCGGTCCATCGCCGGCTACCGCGGCACCGATGCGGTCACCGGAGTCGAGCTCGACGACGGGGGCACCATCGAGGCCGATGCCGTCATCGAAGCCGTCGGCTCCATCCCCAACGTCGAATGGCTCGCCGCCAACCGCGAACTCGATCTGAGCGACGGCGTCCTGTGCGACAACCGGCTCAGGGCGGACGGTGCGCACCGTGTGGTCGCCGTCGGCGATATCGCCCGGTTCCCCAACCCGCTGTTCGACGACGTGCCCCGCCGCGTGGAGCACTGGTCCATCCCCACCGACACCGCCAAGCGCGCGGCGGCCACCCTCACCGCGCAGCTGGCCGGCCGGGAGCCGGACCAGGAGCCCTTCGCGCCGATCCCCTCCTTCTGGAGCGACCAGCTGGACCTGCGGTTCCAGAGCTTCGGCTCACCGGCCCTGGCCGACGAGGTGCGCCTGGAGCAAGGCGACCCCGATCGTCTCCAGGACGGCGTCCTGGCCACGTACCACCGGCGATCGGTGCATGTGGGCACCGTCGCGATCAACCTCCCCCCTGCCCGTCAGCGCGAGCTCCGAGAGGCCTTCACCGCCCTCGTCCCCGCCTGACCCTCACCCACCGCGAGGAACATATGACGACCACCGTCACCAGCAGCCCCACCGCGCTGGACCAGCACCGCGAACGCAACACGGACAAGGCCGCGCTCGAGGCGATCAGGACCCGGATCGCCGAGGCCGGCGTCCAGTACATCTACTACCAGGCCGTCACCGTCACCGGTCGGGTCGTCGGGAAGGTTGTCCCCGCCAAGCACCTGATCCGCAACGCCGAGAAGGGCGTTCAGCTCCACCGCACGGCGGTGTCGGACCTCCAGGTCGACCGGGCCGGCAACCTGCTCGGCGGTGGCGTCGAGGCCGCCGAGTTCACCGCGGTGCCCGACCTCGACACCTTCGCCGTCCTGCCCTGGGACACCGGCATCGGCCGGTTCTTCTGCCGGCTGTACGAGCCCGACCACCGCCCGGGCATCGGCGGACAGCCGCTCGCCACGGACGTGCGCGGCAATCTCCAGCGCCTGCACGCCGACTTCACCGCGCGCACCGGTCTTGAGCTGCGCAGCGGGTGCGAGCCCGAGATGACGTGGACCGGCCCCGGGCTGGAAGCGCGGCACCGCCCGGGCTCCAGCCCGGCGTACCACGTCGACCACCTGGAGCGGTACCGCGCGATCTACCAGAAGGTGATCTCTTACGCGCAGGCGCTCGGGCTCGACATGATCGAGGGCGACTACGAGGACCCGGGCCAGCTCGAGCTGAACTGGATGTACGACCACGCCGACCGGACCGCCGACCGGCTCATCGTCTACCGCCAGATCTGCCGCCAGGTCGCGCGCGAACTCGGCGTCACGGCAAGCTTCATGCCCAAGCCGGCCACCGGCATGATGGGCAACGGCTGCCACCACAACCTCAGCCTCTGGCGCGGCGACGAGAACGTCCTGGCCGACCCCGGGGTGCGGGAGCTGCACCTCACCGACACCGGCAGGCACGCGCTCGGCGGCATCCTGACCCACGCTGCCGCCTCCATGGCGATCATGGGCTCGACGGTGAACTCCTACAAGCGGTACTGGGACGCCGGCCAGTTCGCACCGTCGCAGATCAACTGGGGCATGGACAACAAGACCTGCACCGTGCGCCTCTCGGCCAACGGACGGCTTGAGTTCAAGCTTCCCGACGCCATGGTCAACCCGTATCTGTCGCACGCCGCTCTCATCGCCGCCATCGAGGACGGCCTCAAGAACCGGATCGACCCGGGTCCGGCCCAGCAGGGTTCGAGTTACGAGGGTGAGGTGCGGTTCGCCAAGCTTCCGCTGACCCTGGGCGAGGCGCTGGAGGCGTTCGCCGCGGACGACGTCCTCAAGGAGGCGCTCGGCTCGGAGCTGGTCGACCTGTACAACGCTCTGAAGTCGGACGAGTGGGCCCGGTTCTGCGGTGTTGTCACCGACTGGGAGCACATGATGTACGCGGAGGAGGCCCCGTGACCGCGCCGCTGCGCCTGGCCTGCATCGACTCCGACGCGCCGCCGCTGTTCCACCTGGCGGACCCCGTGAAGGGACGCCGAGGTTACGAGCCGGCCGTCGCCCAGCTCATCGCCGAGGAGCTCGGCCGCCCGCTGGAGTGGGTGTATCTGCCGTGGGCGGAGATGATCCCCGCCGTCCAGCGCGGGGATGCGGACGCCGTGCTGTGCGGCCAGGGCATCACCGAAGCCCGTGCGGCCCAGGTGGACTTCACCCGCCCGTACGCGGTGTTCCACGAATCGGTGCTCGTACGTCGCGGCGCCCCGGTACGGACGGCGGAGGATCTGCGCGGCCGCCGCGTCGCCGCCATCGCGGGCAGCACCAACATGGCGCTGACGGAGACGTTCGACGGCGTGATCCCGGTGGGCTTCGGCGGCGACTCGGACGATGTGTTCGGCGACATGCTCAAGGCACTCCGCGCCGGTGAGGTGGACGCGGTCGTCGACGACGATGTCGTGTTCGTGCCCCTGGGAGACCACCCGGACTTCGAGCTGGCGTTCACCGTGCGCACCGGAAACCGCTGGGGCATCGGCGTGGCCAAGGACCGTCCCGACCAGCTGGCGGCCCTGGACGGCGCTCTCGGCAAGGTCATCGCCGACGGCCGGCTGGCCGAGGCCTGGGCCGCGTGGCTCCCGGCGCTGGAATATCCCTTCGACGGCACCGCGGAGGGATGAGCATGCGCCCGCTCATCGCCGTCGTCGGCCGCCGCGCCACGCGCGTCTCCGGCATCCGGTTCAGCGGCACCATCGCGGCCGAGGCCGTGTGTGACGCGGTTTTCGCTGCCGGAGGCGAGCCGCTGGTGCTGCACGGTGGGCCGCGGCACGTGCTGTCCGGCCTGCCGCAGCGGCTGACCGCCTTCGCGGGCGTCCTGCTGCCGGGCGGCTCGGATGTCAATCCCGTGCGCTACGGCCAGGATCCGCACCCCGAGACGCAGCCCGATCACGACGAGCAGGACGAGCTGGATCTGGCGGTGGCGAGGGCCGTGGTCGAACTCGGCGTCCCGGCGCTGGCGGTGTGCCGCGGCATGCAGGTGCTCAACATCGCCTGCGGCGGGACCCTCGTACAGCACCTCGCCGACGGTCCGGTCGAGCACCTGGACGCCATCCACGAGGTCACAGCCGTGCCGGATTCCCGACTGGCGTCCGTTGTCGGGTCCGAGGCCTTCAAGGTCTCCTCCTACCACCACCAGGCGATCGACCGGCTCGGCCGTGGACTGCGCGTGGTGGCGCGGTCGGCGGACGGTTGCGTGGAGGCGGTGGAGCACATGACCGCGGACGTCCTCGCCGTGCAATGGCACCCCGAGGACCTGGCGGACACGTCCCGGTACGACGGTGCCCTGTTCAGCGACCTCATCGACCGTGCCAGAATCCGAAAGGAAGCCGCAGCATGACCACCACGACCGTGGACGCGCGGGCCGCCGAGGCCCAGGCCCTCGCCGCACGCGCGGAGCTCGAAAAGCGCTTCGCCGGTCTGTCCCTGGCGACGCAGCTGTACATCGACGGGCAGCGGGTCGACGCCCTCAGCGGTGCCACCTTCGAGCGGATCTCCCCGCGGGACGGACAGTTGATCGCCCAGGTCAGCGCCGGGGACGCCGAGGACATCGACCGCGCCGTCGCGAGCTCCCGGCGCGCGTTCGAGAGCGGCTGCTGGTCGGGGCGGTCGCCCCGGCAGCGGCGTGCCGTACTGCAGCGCCTGGCACGCTTGGTCGAGGAGCACGCCGAGGAGCTGGCCCTGCTCGAAAGCGTCGACATGGGCAAGCCGTACACCGACGCGCTCGCCGTCGACCTGCGGGTTACGGTTCAGGCCCTCGACTTCTACGCCGAGGCGGTGGACAAGAGTTACGACGAGGTGGCGCCCACCGACCGGGACACCCTGGCCACCATCACCCGGGAGCCGCTCGGTGTCGTCGGCGCGGTGGTGCCATGGAACTTCCCGCTGATGATGGCGGTCTGGAAGATCGCGCCCGCGCTGGCGGTGGGCAACGCCGTCGTCCTCAAGCCGGCGGAGCAGTCCCCGCTGACGGCCCTGCGGTTCGCCGAGCTCGCCACCGAGGCGGGCGTGCCCGACGGCATCCTCAATGTGGTGCCCGGGTTCGGGCCCACCGCGGGTGCCGCCCTGGGTCTGCATCCGGACGTCGACGCGATCACCTTCACCGGCTCCGGTGAGGTCGGCCGGCTCTTCATGCGCTACTCGGCGGAGTCGAATCTCAAGCAGGTCTCGCTCGAACTCGGCGGGAAGTCACCGCAGGTCGTCCTGGAGGACGCGCCGGACCTGGACGTTGTCGCCCAGGCGATCGCCGGGGGCATCTTCTTCAACCAGGGGGAGGTGTGCTCGGCCGGGTCGCGGCTCCTGGTCCACCGGGCCGTCAAGGACGAGCTGCTCGAACGGGTCCTCGCAGCGAGCCGCCGGACCGTGGTGGGCGACCCACTCGACCCCCGGACCTCGGTGGGCGCGCTGGTGGAGGAGGGGCACCTCGAGCGGGTCCTCGGGCACGTACGCGGCGCCGTCGACGACGGAGCTCAGCTGCTTCTGGGCGGCAACCGGGTGCTCGAGGAGACCGGGGGCTACTACCTGGAACCGACCGTCTTCGACCAGGTCGACCCCGGAATGCGCATCGCCCGGCAGGAGGTCTTCGGCCCGGTGCTCTCGGTGCTCACCTTCAAGGACACCGAGGAGGCGGTGCGCATCGCCAACGGCACCGACTACGGCCTGGCGGCCGCGGTGTGGACCAAGGACCTGTCGGCCGCGCACCGCATGGCTCGGGCGATCCGGGCCGGCACCGTATGGGTCAACTGCTTCGACGAGAGCGACATCACCGTGCCGTTCGGCGGGTACGCGCAGTCCGGTTTCGGCCGCGACAAGTCGCTGCACGCGCTGGAGAAGTACACCCAGCTCAAGACCACGTGGATCAAGCTGTGACGGCGCGGGCGGTGTCCGGCAACCGGCCGTTCGTCCACCGGCACGAGGTGGAGCCGGGCGGCGGTGGCGGGAATCCGCGGATCGCGGTTCTGGTCTCGCTGAACTTCCCGGATCTGACCGAGCCGGTGGCGGACCTGGTGCGGCGCTTCACGCGGACGGCCCTGACGACGCTGTGTGAACTGGGCGCCGGGTACGAGCTGTTCGACACCTCGGACAGCTCGCTCGGCGACCCCGCCGGCGTGGCCGGCTTCGACGGGCTGTTCCTGCTCGGCGGCGGCGACGTGGACGGCGAGCTGTACGGCGTCAGCGGCGACGTACCGAACTCCTACGGTGTGGACCGCAGGGCGGACGAGCACAGCATCGCAGCCATCCGGGCCGCCGTCGCCGCGGACCGCCCGGTGCTCGGGATCTGCCGCGGCTCCCAGCTGATCAACATCGCCTACGGCGGCACGCTCATACCCGACATCCAGGACTACCGGCTTCACCGCGGAGAGCCGGGCCATCCGCTGTTCGTGGACGAGAAGGTCACGATCAACGACGGCACCCGACTCTCGGCTCTCGCCGGCACGGGACGCCTGACCGTGCGGTCGGGCCACCACCAGGCCGTCGACGTGGTGGGCCAGGAGCTGGTGGCGGCCGCGTACGCCGATGACGGCGTGATCGAAGCGATCGAGCACCCCGAGAAGTGGGTGGTCGGAGTGCAGTGGCACCCGGAGGATCCGGACGGATCCAGCGAGCACAGGACCCGTCTCCTCAAGGGGTTCATCGCCGCTTGCGGCCCGCGCCGCCCCTGAGCCTGAACCCCTGGGCACACCGCGGCGCCCTCGCCACCGGGCAAGGGCGCCCGCGACCCGCTCAGCCGGCCAGGCAGGACGGCCCGAGCAGCACCTTGAGGTCGCCGAAGAGCGCCGGGTCGGGGGTGACCCGGTGCCGGTCCAGCCGCAGAACGGTGGTCTTACGGGCCCCCTGCAGCTTGATCCGCACCTCCGTCGATCCCTTGTGGTGGGCGAGGACTTCGCCCAGCTTCTCCACCAGCGGCGGGGTGACCTTCACCGTCGGGATGGTGATCGTCACCGGCGCGTTGGCGGACGCCTCGGACAGGTCCGGCACCATCAGCTCCATCGCGACCAGTCGCGGGACGTCCTCCCGCTTGTCGAGCCGGCCCTTGACGAACACCACGGCGTCCTCAACGAGCTGGGTGGACACCAGCTGGTAGGTCGCGGGGAAGAACATGCAGTCGATCGAGCCCGCGAGGTCCTCGACGGTGGCGATGGCCCAGGCGTTGCCCTGCTTGGTCATCTTGCGCTGCAGACCGGAAATGATGCCGCCGATGGTGACAATCGCGCCGTCGGCGTGCTCGCCACCGGTGAGCTGGGAGATGGCGGCGTCGGCCTTGTCGCCCAGGACGTGCTCGATACCGAAGAGCGGGTGGTCGGAGACGTAGAGCCCGAGCATCTCCCGCTCCTGTGCCAGCAGATAGGTCTTGTCCCACTCGACGTCGGAGAACTGCACGTCCAGCCCGAAGCCCGGCCCGTCGTCGGCGCTGTCGTCGCCCATGCCGCCGAAGAGGTCGAACTGCCCCTCGGCCTCCTTGCGCTTGACCTGCACCACGTTGTCGATCATGGGCTCGTAGTGCGCCATGAGGCCCTTGCGGGTGTGGCCCAGCTCGTCGAAGGCGCCCGCCTTGATCAGTGATTCGACCGTCCGCTTGTTGCAGACCACCGCCTCGACCTTGTCCAGGAAGTCGGGGAAGGAGGTGTACCTCCCCTTGGCCTTGCGGCAGCGGACGATCGAATCCACCACGTTCTGCCCGACGTTGCGCACCGCCGTGAGACCGAAGACGATCGTGTCGTCGCCGCGCGGGGTGAAGTTCGCATCGGACTCGTTGACGTCCGGCGGCAGCACCTTGATGCCCATACGGCGGCACTCGTTGAGGTAGATCGCCGACTTGTCCTTGTCGTCGCGCACCGAGGTGAGCAGCGCCGCCATGTACTCGGCCGGGTAGTTGGCCTTGAGGTAGGCGGTCCAGTACGAGACCAGGCCGTACGCCGAGGAGTGCGCCTTGTTGAAGGCGTAGCCGGCGAAGGGGACCAGGACGTCCCACACGGCCTGGATGGCCTCGTCCGAGTAGCCCTTCTCGCGAGCGCCCTTCTGGAAGTTGACGAACTCGGCGTCGAGGACTTCCTTCTTCTTCTTGCCCATCGCGCGGCGCAGCAGGTCGGCTTGGCCGAGGGAGTAGCCCGCGAGCACCTGGGCGGCCTTCTGTACCTGCTCCTGGTACACGATCAGGCCGTAGGTGATGTCGAGGACTTCCTTCAGCGGCTCCTCGAGCTCCGGGTGGATCGGGGTGATCTCCTGCTGGCCGTTCTTGCGCAGGGCGTAGTTGATGTGCGAGTTCATGCCCATCGGGCCCGGCCGGTAGAGGGCCGAGACCGCGGAGATGTCCTCGAAGTTGTCGGGCTTCATCATGCGCAGCAGGGAGCGCATGGGGCCGCCGTCGAACTGGAAGACGCCGAGGGTGTCGCCGCGGGAGAGCAGTTCGAAGGTCTTGGGGTCGTCCAGCGACAGGTCGAGCAGGGTGATGTCGATGCCCTTGTTGGCCTTCACCAGCTTGACCGCGTCATCCATGATCGTCAGGTTGCGCAGGCCGAGGAAGTCCATCTTCAGCAGGCCGAGCGACTCGCAGGTGGGGTAGTCCCACTGCGTGACGACCTGGCCGTCGTTCTTGGGGCTGAAGACGGGCACGTGGTCGACCAGCGTCTCGCTGGACATGATCACGCCGGCCGCGTGCACACCCATCTGCCGGACCAGGCCCTCGATGCCACGGGCGGTGTCGATGACCTTCTTCACATCCGGCTCGTTCTCGTACATCCCCCGGACCTCGCCCGCCTCGCTGTAGCGCGGGTGGCTGGGGTCGGTGATGCCGGAGAGCGGGATGCCCTTGCCGAGGACGTCGGCCGGCATGGCTTTGGTGATCCGGTCGCCCATGGCGTATGGGTAGCCGAGCACGCGCGCGGAGTCCTTGATGGCGTTCTTGGCTTTGATGGTGCCGTACGTGCCGATCTGGGCGACCTTGTCGGCGCCGTATTTCTCGGTGACGTACCGGATCACCTCACCGCGCCGACGCTCGTCGAAGTCGATGTCGACGTCGGGCATGGAGACGCGCTCGGGGTTGAGGAACCGCTCGAAGATCAGACCGTGCTCGATGGGGTCGAGGTCGGTGATGCCCATGGCGTACGCGACGATGGAACCCGCCGCGGATCCTCGGCCGGGGCCCACCGCGATGCCGTTGTTCTTGGCCCACATGATGAAGTCGGCGACGACGAGGAAGTACCCCGGGAACCCCATCTGGATGATGACATCCATCTCGTAGTCGGCCTGGCGCTGCCGGTCCTCGGGGATGCCGTTCGGGTAGCGGCGGGCCATGCCGCGCGCGACCTCCTCACGGAACCAGGTGACCTCGGTGTAGCCCTCGGGGACGTCGAACCGCGGCATCAGGTCGCGCTTCTCGAACCATCCCGTGGTGTCGACCTGCTCGGCGACCAGCAGCGTGTTGGCGCACCCCTCCTGCCAGGCGTCGGAGGAGTCGATGGCGTACATCTCCTCGGTCGACTTCAGGTAGTAGCCGGTGCCGTCGAACCTGAAGCGGTCGGGGTCGGAGAGGTTCTTGCCGGTCTGGACGCACAGCAGCGCGTCGTGGGCTTCGGCCTCGCGCGCATAGGTGTAGTGCGAGTCATTGGTGACCAGCGGGGGGATGCCCAGCTTCTTGCCGATCTCCAGCAGCCCGTCGCGGACCCGGCGCTCGATCTCGATGCCGTGGTCCATCAACTCCAGGAAGTACTTGTCCTTCCCGAAGATGTCCTGGTACTCGGAGGCCGCCTTCAGCGCCTCGTCGAAGTGGCCGAGCCGCAGCCGGGTCTGCACCTCGCCGGACGGGCACCCGGTGGAGGCGATCAGCCCCTCGGAGTACTGGGCGATGGTCTCCTTGTCCATCCGCGGCCACTTGACGAAGAAGCCTTCCATGTAGGCGTCGGAGGAGAGCCGGAACAGGTTGTGCAGACCGGTCTTGTTCGACGCCCAGATCGTCTTGTGGGTGTAACCGCCCGAACCCGAGACATCGTCACGCTTCTGGTGCGGCTGGCCCCAGGTGACGCGCTGCTTGTGCCGCCGCGACGCGGGCGCGACGTACGCCTCGATGCCGATGATCGGCGTGATGCCCGCCTTGGTGGCCTGCTGGAAGAAGTCGTATGCACCGTGCAGGTTGCCGTGGTCGGTCATGGCGATGTGCGTCATGCCCATTTCCTGGCACGCCTTGAACATGTCCCCCAGCCGCGCCGCACCGTCCAGCAGCGAGTACTGGGTGTGCACATGCAGGTGCGTGAACGGCGGCTTGGCCACGGCGGAAGACCTCCAAAATGACTGCGGCGCGAAGCCCCTCGATGAGGGGTGGCCGTCGGGTGACGGGTGGGCGACAGGTTGGGGCAACGGCATCGAAGTCTACGTCTCGGGACTGACAGCGGGCGGGCACTCGCGGGTAGCCTCGCGCGTTGACAGCCGGGGGAACGGAGCGAACGCCAGTCCCATGTGTCACGCACCAGGAGGCACCACGATGCCGACCCAGCCCGCCATGACCGACCAGGCCGAGCAGCGCGGCGAGGAGATCCTCGCCGTCTTCGACACCGCCTTCGGCGAGCTGCTCAGCGCCGACCCGGCGGCCTTCCGGGTCAAGTTCCGCAAGATGGCGGCATCCGCCTTCGCCTTCTACCGCGGGACCGCCTGCCTGTTCTACAAGGACCTGGAGGCCGAGCGGGACAGCGGCCCGTATCTGGACGAGCGGACCTCGCGGGTGTGGATCCACGGCGATCTGCACGCCGAGAATTTCGGCACCTACATGGACGCCACCGGGCGGCTGATCTTCAACGTCAACGACTTCGACGAGGCCTACGTCGGCCCCTTCACCTGGGACCTCAAGCGCTTCGCCGCCTCCGTCGCCCTGATCGGCTACAGCAAGGCGCTCAGTGACGAGATGATCACGGACCTGGTCCGTACCTACGCGGCCGCCTACCGCGAGCGGATCCACGCGCTCGCCACCGGAGCCGGGGAGAGCGAGGTGCGGCCCTTCACCCTCGACACCGCCGAGGGTGCCCTGCTGGACGCGCTGCGTGACGCCCGCTCGCTGACCCGCTTCGGGCTGCTGGAGTCGATGACCGAGATCCGCGACTTCGAGCGCCGCTTCTCCCCCGGCGGCGGCGCGATCGAGCTGGACGCCGCGACCCGCTACAAGGTCCTGGCCGCTTTCGACGGCTATCTGGACACCCTGCCCGAGTCCAGCCTCGCCCGCCCCGACTCCTACCGCGTCAAGGACGTCGTCGGCCGCCGTGGCATCGGCATCGGCAGCGCCGGTCTGCCCTCGTACAACATCCTGCTCGAGGGCAACAGCGACGCCCTCGAGAACGACGTCGTGATCTACATGAAGCAGGCCCAGACCCCGGCGGTCTCCCGGCACATCACCGACGAGCGGGTTCGTTCCTACTTCCAGCACGAGGGCCACCGCACCGTCATCTCGCAGCGCGCCCTGCAGGACAACGCCGACCCGTGGCTGGGCTGGACCCAGCTGGACGGCGCGGGACAGCTGGTCGCCGAGGTGTCGCCGTACGCCGTCGACCTCGACTGGTCCGACATCGACGACCTCGCCGAGATCCACGCCGTGGTCTCGGACCTCGGACGCGCCACGGCGACCATGCATGCCGCCGCCGACGACGAGAGCGGCCACTCGCTGGTCCCCTTCTCCACCGAGCGCGCCATCGACGCGGCGATCGCGGCGGACGAGGACGGCTTCGCCAAGCTGCTGGTGGACTTCGCGCACTCCTACGGGGCCCAGGCCCGCGCCGACCACCAGATCTTCGTCGACCTGTTCCGCAACGGCCGCATTCCGGGGCTTTAAGCACCGCTTACCCGCGGTCATGGCACACTCTCCGACGATGGACATATCAGGTGCACGGCTACGGACACTGCGCGCTGCGCTGTTCACAGCGCTCTGCGTGACGCTGTCCGCCGGCGCGCATGTGCTGCTGTCAGGGATGCCACTGCCCGTCACCACGGTCGCCGCGCTCTGCGCCGGTGTGTTCGTGCTCGCCTACGCACTGGCCGGCCGGGAGCGCGGCTACGGGGCGATCGCCGCCCTGCTCATACCGCTGGAACTGGCCGCGGACACGGTCTTCACCACCGGGCAGCACGCCTGTTACGGCCAGGCCGGCGGCCCCGTCGCGGGACCGCTGCGCCTGGTCGGGGTCGACCTGCTGTGCCGCGGTGGCGACGTCGGCACCCCGCTCGCCGGTATGACAGCCGGCCACGACAGCCCCCTCGCCCTGCCGGACCTGGGCGACCAGGCCACGCCCTGGCTGCTGCTGGCGGCCCATGTCGCGGTCGGCCTCGCCGCGGCGGCGTGGCTGCGGCGCGGCGAGGCGGCGCTGGGGCGTCTGGTGCGCTCCGCCGCCGCGGCTGCCTTCCGGCCGCTGCTGATCGCCGTGGCCGCCGTGACGAGGCCGTACGGGCCGCCACGGCGCGCGCCGCGTGCCGTGCACCGTGTGCAGGCCGCCCGTACGCTCCCGCTGCTGGTGCACTCCGTCGTACGGCGCGGACCGCCGTGCTCGCTCACCGTCTGAGCCTCAGCGCTCAGACACACCGAGCACAGCAGTCCCACCACTCACACACGGAGCAGAAACCACCATGAGCAATCGCAACAACCTGGCCAACAAGCGGGCGGCCACCGAGCGCATGCGCGTGGAGCGCGAGCGACAGCAGAAGCGGGACAAGGTCCGGCGCCGGCTGATCGTCGGTGGCGCGATCGTCGCGGTGCTGGGGATCGCCGCCGGCGTCGGCGTGGCCGTCTCCAACCTGAGCGGCGGCAACGGCACCAGCAAGGTCAGCGCCTCGGACTGGACCGCCGCCGCCAAGAAGAAGCCGTTCAAGGCCCCGGCCAACAGCACGGGCGACAAGGGCACGACGGTCCTCATCGGCCAGAAGAACGCCAAGAACACCCTGGATGTGTTCGAGGACCCGCGCTGCCCGGTGTGCGCCTCGTTCGAGCAGGCGTCCGGCGACCTGGTCCTGAAGGACATGAAGGCAGGCAAGTACAAGCTGTCCTTCACCATGGGCACCTTCCTCGACAACAACCTCAAGGGCTCGGGTTCGAAGAACGCGCTGAGCGCGCTGGGTGCCGCGCTGAACGTCAGCCCGGAGGCCTTTCTGGAGTACAAGAAGACCCTCTACTCCGTGAAGAACCACCCGAAGGAGACGGACGACGCCTTCTCCAGCGACGCCAAGCTGATCGAGATCGCTCAGCAGGTGCCGGCCCTGAAGGGCAACAAGGCGTTCGAGAAGGACGTCAACAACGGCACCTACGACCAGTGGGCGCTGGCGATGTCCGAGAAGTTCAACGGGGTCAAGGACATCACGGGCACCCCGAGCTTCAAGCTGAACGGCAAGAAGATGGTCGTTGAGGGCGCTCCGGAGGGCACCCCCATCATCACGCCTCAGCAGTTCAACGCCGCATACCAGAAGGCTCTCGCCGCCAAGTAGGCAAGCGGCCGGATGCACTGACAGGTCCTGAACGCAACGACGTGACGCCGATCTGTCAACGGGCGGGCGAACTTATGGAGTTCGCCCGCCCGTTTGTTCTTACCTGCCAGTAATCTGATCGGCCGTGACCGATGACCAGACTCAGAACACCTCCCGCCGGACGGTCGTCAAGGCCGCGGCCGCCTCCGCCGCTTTCGTCCCGCTCGTCGCCGCACCCCGCGCCACCGCGGCCGCGGCGGCGGGCCCCGCTTTCCTCCACGGCGTCGCCTCCGGCGACCCGCTCCCCGACGGCGTACTGCTGTGGACCCGTCTCACCCCGGCCCCGGATGCCGTGCCCGGCTCCGGCAAGGGGCCCGAGATGAAGGTCGCTTGGGAGGTCGCCGAGGACAAGGCGTTCGCCCGCGTCGTCGCCCGCGGCACCGCGACCGCCACGGCCGCCTCCGACCACACCGTCAAGGCCGATGTACGCGGACTGCGCCCGGCGACCGGGTACTTCTACCGCTTCACCGCCGGCGGCGTGACCTCCCCGGTGGGCCGTACGCGCACCACCCCGGCGCACGACGATGCCACGCACACCGTCCGCCTCGGCGTGGTGTCGTGCTCCAACTGGGAGGCCGGCTGGTTCTCCGCCTACCGCCATCTGGCCGCCCGTACCGACCTGGACGCCGTGCTGCACCTCGGTGACTACATCTACGAGTACAAGACGGGCGAGTACCCGGCGCAGCCGTACGTGGTGCGGCAGCACTCCCCCGCCCACGAGATCCTCACGCTCGCCGACTACCGCACCCGGCACGGCCAGTACAAGACGGACGCCGATCTGCAGGCCCTGCACGCCGCGCACACGGTCATCGCGATCTGGGACGACCACGAGTTCGCCAACGACGCCTGGTCCGGCGGGGCGCAGAACCACACGCCGGACACCGAGGGCACCTGGGCCCAGCGCGTGGCGGCCGCCAAGCAGGCGTACTTCGAGTGGATGCCCGTCCGGCCCTCGACCGCCGGCACCACCTACCGGCGGCTGCGCTTCGGCAAGCTCGCCGACCTCCACCTCCTCGATCTGCGCTCCTTCCGCTCCCAGCAGGCCAAGATCGGCAGCGGGGAGGTCGACAACCCGGACCGTACGGTCACGGGCCGGGCCCAACTCGACTGGCTGAAGGCGGGGCTGGCCGCCTCCGACACCTCCTGGCGGCTCGTCGGCACCTCCGTGATGATCTCGCCGGTCGCCTTCGGCTCCGTGCCCGCGGATCTGCTGGGCCCGCTGGCGGAGGTACTGGGCCTGCCCAAGGAGGGGCTGGCGATCAACGTCGACCAGTGGGACGGCTACACCGATGACCGCCGTGAGCTGCTCAGCCACCTGCGCGAGCGCTCCATCGCCAACACGGTGTTCCTGACCGGCGACATCCACATGGCATGGGCCAACGACGTGCCGGTGAAGGCCGCGACGTACCCGTTCTCCGGTACCGCCGCGACCGAGTTCGTGGTGACGTCCGTGACCTCGGACAACCTCGACGACTTCGCCCATGTGCCGCCGCACACCGTCTCGCTCGCCGCGGCCGGGGCGATCAAGGTGGCCAACCGCCACGTCAAGTGGCTGGACATGGACTCCCACGGCTACGGGGTCCTCGATGTGACCGCCGAGCGCGCGCAGATGGACTACTACGTGCTCTCCGACCGGACCGACCGCCAGGCGTCGGCCACCTGGGCCCGCTCCTACCGGACCCTGTCCGGCACCCAGCGGGTGGAGCGGGCGTATCAGCCCGTGCGCTGAACGACGCCGACCGCTACAGCTCGTCGAGGAAGGCGAGGGCCACCGCCCAGGTGGCCTCCGCCGCCTCGGCGTCGTAGTCCGGCAGCTCCGGGTCGGTGTACAGATGCCCGGCGCCCCGGTAGCGGAACACCTCGACATCCGCACCGGCCCGCCGCATCTGCAGATACCAGGCGTTCTGCCAGTCCTGCGGCTCGAAGGGGTCAGGGTCGGCCACATGCAGCTGTACGGGCAGCTCGTCGGTCGTCGCGCCCTCCGTGATGTCCGAGGTGCCGTGCAGAAGCAGCAGCCCGCGGGCCTTCTCATCGGCGAGCGCCAGGTTCTGCGCGATCGAGCCGCCGAGCGAGAGGCCGGCATAGACCAGACCCCGGTCCGAGAACGGGGCGACGGCGGAGACGGCCCGCTTCAGCAGCTCGTCGTTGCCGATCTCGTCCTTGATCGCCATGCCCTCCTCAACGGTCTCGGCCGTCCGCCCGTCGTAGAGGTCCGGCACGTGGACCTCGTGCCCGGCGGCGCGCAGCCGCTCGGCGGCCGCGTGGACCGCAGGACGCAGCCCGAAGGCGGAATGAAACAGGAAAATCGTGTGCGAAGAGGACACGGCTTCATCTCCTTCAGTCCATCGCGCTTCTCACATCGTGCCAGCTACCGTCCTGGGTACGTGCACAGCCATGACCACGAAGCAGGAGAGGCAGAGGAGCTGAGGTGTTCATGGAGGAGGTTCTGCGCCCGGTGATCGTGCTCGGCGGCTCGGTCACGGTCACGCTCGTCGCGGGCTGGGCGGTCGACCAAGTGCTCCGCCGAACCGATGCCACGCATCCGGAGACACCGCTGTGGGGGCTGTTGCGCCGCTGCCGGGTGCCACTCCAGGTGGTGCTGTGCGCTGCGCTGCTGCGCGGCCTGTACGACCAGGCGCACGTCGCCCGCGATCACCGGGAGGCGGTCGGCCAGGTCCTCACCCTGGTGCTGATCGGGGCCGCGGCCTGGCTGGTGGTGCGGACCGTCATGATGGTCATGGAGTCCACGTACGCGCGCTACGCGACCGCGACGCGCGATCCGGCGCGGGTGCGGCGCGTACGCACCCAAGTGACTCTGATCCAGCGGGTGGTGACCGCCATTGTGGGCGTGGTGGCGGCCGCCGCGATGCTGCTGACCTTCCCCGCGATGCGCACGGTCGGCACCTCCATGCTGGCCTCGGCCGGTCTGCTCGGCATCGTGGCCGGCATCGCCGCCCAGTCCACGCTGGGCAACCTCTTCGCCGGACTGCAGATCGTGTTCGGCGACATGGTGCGGATCGGGGACACGGTCGTGGTCGACGGCGAGTGGGGCACGGTCGAGGAGATCACGCTCACGTTTCTGACCGTACGAACCTGGGACGAGCGCCGGATCACCATGCCGGTGTCGTACTTCACCGGCAAGCCGTTCGAGAACTGGTCGCGCGGTGGCCCGCAGATGACCGGCACGGTCTTCTTCCACCTGGATCACTCCGCGCCGGTGGAGGCGATGCGGGAGAAGTTGCACGCGATCCTGGCGGAGTGCGAGGACTGGGACGGGCGCGCCTGGTCTTTGGTTGTGACGGATACCACACCGACCACGATCGAGGTGCGCGCCCTGGTCACGGCACGGGACGCGGACGCGGTGTGGAATGCGCGGTGCGAGGTGCGCGAGCGCATGATCGACTGGCTGCGCGAGGAGCACCCGTACGCGCTGCCGCGCATTGCCACGGCCCCCGCGCCGCCGCATCCGGCGACGGACGGGAAGCGCTTGCCTGCGGCGCTGGCCGGCCGCGGCTCCTCTGACAACCGCTGACCCAAGGGCCACGTTTCCCGGGCGCTGCGCCCGGGTTTTTCCCATCCACCCACCCTTTTCAGGGCGGGTGGGTGGGACTCAGGCGCTCTCCGCCCGCACGATGTCCAGCGCGCGCTGCAGGTCCTCCGGGTACGGGCTCTCGAACTCGACCCAGCGCCCGTCCGCCGGGTGCTCGAAGCCGAGCTTGACCGCGTGCAGCCACTGCCGGGTGACCTTCAGCCGCTTCGCGAGCGTGGGGTCGGCGCCGTAGGTGAGGTCGCCTACGCAGGGGTGGCGGTGCGCGGCCATGTGCACGCGGATCTGGTGAGTGCGCCCGGTCTCCAGCTTGATGTCGAGCAGGCTGGCTGCCCGGAAGGCCTCGATGAGGTCGTAGTGCGTGACGCTGGGCTTGCCCTCGGCGATCACAGCCCACTTGTAGTCATGGGTCGGGTGGCGGCCGATGGGGGCGTCGATGGTGCCGCTCAGCGGGTCCGGGTGGCCCTGCACCAGCGCGTGGTAGCGCTTGTCGGTGATCCGCTCCCGGAACTGGTGCTTGAGCCGCGTGTACGCGCGCTCGGACTTCGCGACGACCATCAGGCCGGAGGTGCCGACGTCGAGGCGGTGCACGATGCCCTGCCGCTCCGCGGCGCCGGAGGTGGAGATCCGGTAGCCCGCGGCCGCGAGCCCGCCGATGACGGTGGTCCCGGTCCAGCCCGGGCTCGGGTGGGCCGCGACCCCGATCGGCTTGTCGATCACGACGATGTCCTCATCGTCGTGCACGATCTCCATGCCCTCCACGGGCTCCGCCACGACCTGCACCGGCGGGGCCGCCTGGGGCATCTCGACCTCGAGCCACGACCCGCCGACCACCCGGTCGGACTTCCCGGCGACACTGCCGTTGACCTGGACCTTTCCGGCTGCGGCGAGCTCCGCGGCCTTGGTCCGGGAAAAGCCGAACATACGGGCTATGGCGGCGTCCACGCGCTCGCCCTCCAGCCCCTCGGGTACGGGCAGCGTACGGATCTCGGGAAGGATGCTCACCCGTCGAGTATGCCGGACCGGACAGGCGAGTCCGTACGCCCTCCCGGCCGCCGGGGGCGCCAGGCCGCGCACTCCACCGTGGTCTCAGTCCTTGTGAACCGTGCCGTCGGGGTCCAGACCACGGAAGGAGAGGATCACGATGAGGATGCCGCCGCAGACGATCGCCGAGTCGGCGAGATTGAAGACCGCGAAGTGCGTGGGCGCGATGAAGTCCACCACGGCCCCCTGAAAGACCGCGGGCGCCCGGAAGATCCGGTCGGTGAGGTTGCCGAACGCGCCGCCGAGCAGCAGGCCGAGCGCGATGGCCCACGGCACGCTGTAGAGCTTGCGGGCGATCCTCGCGATCACCACGACCACGGTCACGGCGATGATCGTGAAGACGATGGTCAGGGCCTCGCCGATGCCGAAGGCCGCGCCCGCGTTGCGCACCGCCTCGAGCCTGAGGAGCCCCGGGACGAGTTCCACCGCCGGGCGGTGCTCCAGCTCCGCGACGACGATCAGCTTGCTGACCAGGTCCAGGGCGTAGGCCATCGCCGCCACCGTGAGCAGCACCGCGATACGCCTCTTCCCCCGGACCGCGGGCTCCTCGGCCTGCTCCGGCCGGGTCTCCTCAAAATCCGGAGTACCGATGATCCGCTCCGACTCTGCCACCTGAGTCCCTCGACCTCGCATCTCGCACCCCAGCTCGCTGGGGCGCCTCCAGGGGTTCCCCTCGCCCCCCTGACTCGAGGACGAGCGTACGGCACAAACGTACGGACTCAGCGGCGCTCCTGCTTCTGCTTGCAGTCCACGCACAAGGTGGCCCGGGGGAACGCCTGCATCCGCGCCTTGCCGATCGGGTTTCCGCAAGACTCGCAGAGCCCGTACGTCCCCGCGTCGAGGCGGTCGAGCGCCCGCTCGGTCTGGATGAGCATCTCGCGGGCGTTGGCGGCGAGCGCCAGCTCGTGCTCCCGGGTGATGTTCTTGCTGCCGGTGTCCGCCTGGTCGTCGCCGGAGCCGTCGCCGGAGTCGCGCATCAGCCCGCTGATCGCCTCCTCGGAGGCGAGGATCTCGCTGCGCAGCCGCACCGTCTCACCCATCAGTTCGGCGCGGGCCTCGGCGACCTCCTCGGCCGACCAGGGGTCCTCGCCCGGCCGTACGGGAAGCTCTCCCGGCTCGGCCTTGGCGATGCGGGCCTTGGGAACCGTGGACGCGGCCGCAGCAGTGGCCGGGACCTTCTTGGCGGCCGTCCCCCGTGGAGTCTTCTTCGCAACCACCGTCGTGGCTCCCGTCTGCTGTGCGGGCTTCCCGGCGGCGGGCGCCGCCTTCGCGGCCTTCTTGGCCGGTACGGCCTTGGCGGCCGTGGTCTTCTTGGCAGCGGTCTTCTCCGCCGTCGTCTTCTTCGCCGTCGTCTTCTTCGCTGTGGCCTTCTTGGCCGGGACCGTCTTGGCGTCCGCGGTCTTCTTCGGCGCAGCCGCCGTCTTCGCAGCCGTGCCCGGCTTCGCCGCCGTGGTCGTCTTCGGGGTCTTCGCGCTCACGGCATTCCTCGGCGCCGTCGCCGCGGCCGCGTTCGTCCTCGCCGGCCTCGACGCCGTCTTCTTCGCAGCCGTCGTCGTGGTCTTCTTCATCACCGGCGCCGCCTTCTCCGCCGGGGAGGTGCTCTTCCTCGGGGCGGCGGCCTTCTTCGCCGGCGCGGTCCTGGAGCCCGCTCCGGTGGTCTTTGTGCTGGTGGTCTTCTTCGTGGTGCTCTTCTTCGCCACCATGGCCGCGCCCCCTTCACATATTGTGATCTCGCGCGCGAATCGTGCTGGGACGATAAATCGACTCGAAGCCCACGGCAACGGGGCACGCCGCCCGATTCGCACCGCCTTGCCGGGGTGGCAGGGCTGGCCTGCAACGGTTGTGCCCCGCTCCCGGCCAGGTAATCCGCCATCGTCCTCAGGTCGCCATTCGGGTCACAGCCGGCCTGCCGCAAAACCGGTCGGCCGCGATCGGCTGCGCCCCGTACACTGGGCGCAGCGACAGGCGTGGAAGGGGACGAGTAGCGCCGTACGCAGCCATGAGCGACCCGGGGGCGGTGTGAGCCCGGGGGCGAGCGCGACGTGAAGATCACCCCGGAGCCGCCGGAAGAAAGCTCCCCGAGCAAGTAGAACCGGCTGCGCGACCCAATGAGGGGGCCGAGGAGTTCTCCTCGGCCAAGGAGGGTGGTACCGCGGGAGCCACAAGCTCTCGTCCCTCCGACGGAGAACGCAGACCGTGTCCGCCGGAGGAATCCGATGCCTCAGCAGTACCGTCAGGTGCCCGCCCAGGTCGACCTGCCCGCGCTCGAGCACGCCGTGCTCGACTTCTGGCGCGAGAGCAAGATCTTCGCCCGCTCCCTGGAGCAGTCCGAAGGGCGCCCTGAGTGGGTCTTCTACGAGGGCCCGCCGACCGCCAACGGCATGCCCGGCGCCCACCACATCGAGGCGCGCGTCTTCAAGGACGTCTTCCCCCGGTTCCGGACCATGCGGGGCTACCACGTGGCCCGCAAGGCCGGCTGGGACTGCCATGGCCTGCCTGTCGAGCTCGCGGTGGAGAAAGAGCTCGGCTTCTCCGGCAAGCAGGACATCGAGGCGTACGGCATCGCCGAGTTCAACGCCAAGTGCCGCGAGTCGGTCACCCGCCACACCGACGCCTTCGCCCAGCTCACCACGCGCATGGGGTACTGGGTCGACCTGGACGACGCCTACCGCACCATGGACCCCGAGTACGTGGAATCCGTGTGGTGGTCGCTGAAGGAGATCTTCAACAAGGGGCTGCTGGTCCAGGACCACCGGGTCGCACCCTGGTGCCCGCGCTGCGGCACCGGCCTGTCCGACCATGAGCTGGCCCAGGGCTACGAGACGGTCCTCGACCCCTCGGTCTTCGTCCGCTTCCCGCTGACCTCCGGCCCGCTCGCCGGCGAGGCGTCCCTGCTGGTCTGGACGACCACCCCGTGGACCCTGGTGTCCAACACCGCCGTCGCCGCGCACCCCGAGGTGACGTACATCGTCGCCACGAACGGCGAGGAGAAGCTGGTCGTCGCCGAGCCCCTCCTGGAGAAAGCCCTCGGCGAAGGGTGGACCGCCACCGGGCAGAGCTTCAGCGGCCGGGAGATGGAGCGCTGGACGTACGAGCGTCCCTTCACCCTCGTCGACATCGAGGACGCCCACTTCGTCGTCAACGCCGACTATGTGACGACCGACGACGGCACCGGCCTGGTCCACCAGGCACCGGCCTTCGGTGAGGACGACCTGCGGACCTGCCGGGCGTACGGCCTGCCGGTGGTGAACCCGGTCCGCCCCGACGGCACCTTCGAGGAGGGCCTGTCCCTGGTCGGCGGCCAGTTCTTCAAGAAGGCCGACGAGGCCCTGGTCGCGGACCTCCAGCAGCGCGGCCTGCTGTTCCGGCACCTGCCGTACGAGCACAGCTACCCGCACTGCTGGCGCTGCCACACGGCGCTGCTCTACTACGCGCAGCCGTCCTGGTACATCCGCACCACCGCGATCAAGGACAAGCTGCTCCGGGAGAACGAGAACACCAACTGGTTCCCGGAGTCGGTCAAGCACGGCCGCTACGGCGACTGGCTGAACAACAACATCGACTGGGCGCTGTCCCGCAACCGCTACTGGGGCACGCCGCTGCCGATCTGGCGCTGCGCCGAGAACCACCTCACCTGCGTCGGCTCCCTCACCGAGCTGTCCGACCTCACCGGCACCGACCAGATGGGCCTGGACCCGCACCGGCCGTACATCGACGAGATCACCTTCACCTGCACCGCCGAGGGCTGCGCGCTGGAGGCGACGCGGGTGCCCGAGGTGATCGACGCCTGGTACGACTCGGGCTCGATGCCGTTCGCGCAGTGGGGCTACCCGTACCGCAACAAGGAGATCTTCGAGAAGCGCTACCCGGCGCAGTTCATCTCCGAGGCCATCGACCAGACCCGCGGCTGGTTCTACACGCTGATGGCGGTCGGCACGCTGGTCTTTGACAGGTCCAGTTACGAGAACGTGGTGTGCCTGGGCCACATCCTGGCCGAGGACGGCCGGAAGATGTCCAAGCACCTGGGCAACATCCTGCAACCGATCCCGCTCATGGACGAGCACGGTGCCGACGCGGTGCGCTGGTTCATGGCGGCCGGCGGCTCCCCCTGGGCCGCGCGCCGGGTGGGCCACGGCACGATCCAGGAGGTCGTCCGCAAGACGCTCCTCACCTACTGGAACACGGTCGCCTTCCAGGCCCTGTACGCCCGGACGTCCGGATGGGCGCCGAGCGAGTTCGACCCGGTGCCTGCGGACCGGCCACTGCTGGACCGCTGGCTGCTCAGCGAGCTGAACGCGCTGACCGAGCAGGTCACGCAGGCCCTGGACGGGTACGACACCCAGCGCGCCGGCAAGCTGCTGTCGGCCTTCGTCGACGACCTGTCCAACTGGTACGTGCGCCGCTCGCGCCGCCGGTTCTGGCAGGGCGACGCGGCCGCGCTGCGCACCCTCCACGACGTGATCGAGACCGTCACCCGGCTCATGGCACCGATCGTTCCGTTCATCACCGAGCGGGTCTGGCAGGACCTGGTCGTCCCGGTCACCCCGGGCGCGCCCGACTCGGTGCACCTGGCCACGTGGCCGGAGGTGGACAGCACGCTGATCGACCCGGAGCTGTCCCGGCAGATGGTGCTGGTCCGGCGGCTGGTCGAGCTGGGGCGCGCCACCCGCGCGGAGTCCGGGGTGAAGACCCGCCAGCCGCTGTCCCGTGCGCTGGTGGCCGCGGCCGGTTTCGAGGAGCTGGGGGACGAGCTGCGGGCGCAGATCACCGAGGAGTTGAACGTCTCCTCCCTCGCCGCTCTCTCCGAGGTCGGCGGTTCGCTGGTGGACACCACGGCGAAGGCCAACTTCCGCGCGCTGGGCAAGCGCTTCGGCAAGGGCACCCCGACGGTCGCCAAGGCGATCGCCGAGGCGGACGCGGCGGCGCTGTCGGTGGCCCTGCGGGAGGGTACGGCCTCGGTGGTGGTCGACGGCGAGACCATCTCGCTGTCCCCGGAGGAGGTCATCATCACCGAGACCCCGCGGGAAGGCTGGTCGGTGGCCTCCGACGCGGGTGCGACGGTCGCCCTCGACCTGGAGATCACCCCGGAGCTGCGGCGCGCGGGGCTGGCCCGTGACGCGATCCGGCTGATCCAGGAGGCGCGCAAGAACAGCGGGCTGGACGTGGCGGACCGGATCGCGCTGCGGTGGCAGGCGGCGGACGAGGAGGTCCGTACCGCACTGGGCGAGCATGCCGGGCTGATCGCCGACGAGGTTCTGGCCACGGACTTCGCCTCCGGCGAGGGTGACGATGGCTACGGTGATCCGTTCACCGATGAGTCGCTGACGCTCACCTTCCGCCTCCGCAAGGCCTAACGGCCTCCGGCCCCGGGCCCCGACTCCCCCGGCGCTCCGCGCCGGGGGATTTCCCTACCCGCCCCATTCATGGGGCGGCGAGCAAGACAAGAGGGGCGCGGCGACGTCCCGCCGTCGCTGTGAACAGGGCGCGCAGGCGTGGGTAACCGCCGCCAGGGCGGGGCCTTGCGTTACCAGGGGCCCCTCCGGCCGGGCGCTGCCGCGCACACCAGTGCGCGGATACGCGAAGGGCCGGGCCTGGGACTGGTGTCCCGGGCCCGGCCCGTTGCGATCTGCCGACGACCACAACTCAACGCACGATGTGCGCCCGCGTCAGTTGTCGTCCTCGTCGATAAGGAAGCCCCGCATCGGGGACGGCGCCTGCTGCATCGGCGGGCCCTGCGGCCGCACCGGCGCCATCGGCTGCGTCATCGCCGGAGACATCTGCTGCTGCCCGCCGTACGAGGGCCCGCCGCTCGCCGGAGAGTGCCCGCCGTGCCCGCCGTGACCACCGTGCCCGCCGTGACCACCGAGAGACTGGTTGCCGCCCATGGTGTGGCCCATCGATCCCGCACCGGCACCCGCCATCGACGGCGACGGCGGCAGCGAGGGGGCGGCCGGAGTGCGCGGCGGAGCCAGCGAGTCGTCCGCCTGGTTCTCCAGCTGGCGCAGCTGGCTCTCCAGGTAGGACTTCAGACGGGTCCGGTACTCGCGCTCGAAGCCACGCAGGTCCTCGACCTTGCGCTCCAGCGTGGCGCGAGCGGACTCCAGCGAGCCCATCGCGACGCGGTGCTTCTCCTGCGCGTCCCGCTCCAGGGCATCGGCCTTGGCGCGGGCGTCCCGCTCCAGGCCCTCGGCGCGGCTGCGAGCCTCACCGACGATCTTGTTGGCCTCGGAACGGGCCTCCGCGATCGCCTGATCCGCGGTCTGCTGCGCCAGGGACAGCACGCGGGCCGCGCTGTCACCGCCCGGGCCGCCCTGCTGCGGCAGGTGCGGGCCGGGACCACCGGGACCACCGGGACCACCGGGGCCGCCCATCGGGCCACCCATCGGGCCGCCCTGACCCATCGGGCCGGGGCCGTGCGGTCCCTGCGGACCGTGGCCAGGACCAGCTGGCAGCTGAGGTGCACCGCCGGGCAGCTGGGGCGGACCCATCTGCTGCTGGGGCGGGACCGGCTGCGGTCCGGATATGGCGGCGGGCACCGGCGGGCCGGGCCGATCCTGCTGCTCCGGCGGCTTGCGCAGACCCTGCTGCTGGTTCTGCGCCGCCGCGCGCGTGGCCGCGGCCAGTTTGGCCCGCAGGTCCTCGTTCTCGCGCAGCAGCCGGGTCAGTTCGGCTTCGACCTCATCGAGGAAGGCATCGACCTCGTCCTCGTCATAGCCCTCTCGGAGGCGGACGGTCGTGAACTGCTTGTTCCGAACGTCCTCGGGGGTCAACGGCATCTCTTCACCTCAACGTAGTCGTCGGCATATCGGCAAGACCGTATCGTTCACAGCTGCCTCACGACGGAGATCAGGATGTAGACGATGATCATCAGTACGAAGAAGGACAGGTCGAGCGCCACGCCCCCGAGACGCAGCGGCGGTATGAACCGCCGCAGAAGCTTGAGCGGCGGATCGGTGACAGTGTAGGTGGCCTCCAGCAGCACCACCATCGCCTTGCCAGGTTGCCATGTGCGGGCGAACTGGAAGACGTAGTCCATGACCAGCCGGAAGATCAAGATGATCAGGAAGCAGTACAGCGCGATATAGATCACTTGCAAGAAGGTGCTCATCTCGCGCTTCCCTCTTCCTTGGCTCGCGTCCGTACCCGGTGTTGCGTCTCAGCTTTGGTTGAAGAACCCGCCCTCTGCGATGCGGGCCTTGTCCTCCGCCGTGACATCGACGTTAGCAGGCGACAGCAGGAAGACTTTCTGCGTCACGCGCTCGATGCTCCCGTGCAGGCCGAAGACCAGACCGGCGGCAAAGTCGACAAGGCGCTTCGCGTCGGTGTCGTCCATCTCCGTCAGATTCATGATCACCGGAGTGCCCTCACGGAAGTGTTCCCCGATGGTACGGGCTTCGTTGTAGGTGCGGGGGTGCAGCGTCGTGATGCGGTAGGGCTCCCGCTCAGACACGACCTTGGGCATGATCACCGGTGCGTTCTTCTCCAGGCTTGGACGTTCGGGTGTGATGGACGCCACGGGGGCGATCCGGGCGGGTCGTCCGGCGTCAGCCCCCAGCACCGCCGACTCGCGCTGCGCGGGCGGATGAACGACCCTTACCGGTTCGTCCTGTTGCGTCCGCTCGGGCTCGAGCGGCTGGTGCTGCCGACGGGCCCGCTCGGGCTCTCCCCCGGCGCGGGCACTGGGAGGCGTCCCCAGCTCGGGCTCGAACTCGTCGTCGGGGTCGAAGCCCCGGCCGTCGTACCCATCGTCCTCCACGAGGCCGAGGTAGACCGCCATCTTGCGCATCGCGCCGGCCATTCTCTGCGTCCTCCGCTCTGTGGTGGATCGGCTGCGCCACCGGGGGCCCTGGATCCACTCGGCCTGTCCGTCATTGACGGAAATGACCATATTTTCTGCTGTGGTCCGACTTGCTGGCGACGTTACCGGAGCCGGGGTCTGACTCCGAGTACCGCAGTGCCGACGCGCACATGTGTCGCCCCGGCCGCCACCGCGTCTTCAAGATCCGAGCTCATCCCTGCCGACACCATGGTTGCAGCAGGATGCTCCACGCGCAGGCGGGATGAGATTTCCATCAGCCGGTCGAATGCGGCCCGTTGACGTCCGGCGTAGGGCCCGGACAGAGGTGCGACCATCATCAGGCCGTCCAGCCGCAACCCCTCGGCCGATGCGACCGCCTCCGCCAACTCCCATACGCCGGCCGGGGCTACGCCGCCACGAATCCCGGCTTCGCCCGCCTCGGCGTCAAGGGCGACCTGGATCAGACACCCGATTTCGCGCCCGGCGCGCACCGCGGCGGTGGACAGTGCGCCCACGAGCTTCGGTCGGTCGACGGATTGCACCAGATGGGCGTAACTTGCCACAGAACGCGCCTTGTTCGTCTGCAGCTGACCGACGAAGTGCCAGTTCAAGGAGAGATCGGCGCAGGCCTCCGCCTTGGGAGCCGCTTCCTGGTCACGGTTTTCCGCGACATGCCGCACCCCGAGTTCGGAAAGCAGCCGTACGTCACTCGCCGGGTAGGTCTTGGTGACCACAATCAGGGTAACTTCGTCCCGCTTTCGCCCGGCGGCGACACAAGCGGTGGAGATACGTTCCTCCACTTGCGCGAGATTTGCGGCGAGTTCAGCCTTGCGATCCGTCATATCCCATCTTCCAGCCAGATATAACCAGCCAGCCGACCGGTCGTACGGTTACGGCGGTACGAGAAGTGGTCCGCCGACTCCAGCGTGCAGATGTCGGATTTCTCACGCAGATTGACCCCGAGGCGGGCAAGTTGGGCGTGGACTCCGCCGACGACGTCCACCGCCGCGGTGCCCCAGGACGTGGTCGCCCAGCCCTCCGGAACCACCTGTGCCACCTCGGCCCGCATCACCTCCGGCACCTCGTAGCACCGGCCGCAGACCGCGGGCCCGGTGACGGCCGTGATCTGCGAAGCCTGCGCACCGAGCGCCAGCATCGCCTCGACGGCAGCCGGCACAACTCCGGCAACCAGGCCCGGCCTGCCGGCGTGCGCGGCGGCCACGACACCCGCGACCGGGTCGGCCAGCAGGACGGGGGTGCAGTCGGCGGTGAGCACGGCGAGCGCCAGGTCGCGCCGGGTCGTCACCAACGCGTCGACGGAGGGGATCCGGCCGTCGCCCCACGGCCCGTCGACCACGGCGACGTCCCGTCCGTGCACCTGGTTCATCCACACCACGCGCGCCGGGTCGAGCCCCAGTGCCTTCGCCGCCAACTCACGGTTGGTCCGCACGGCAGCGGGGTCGTCGCCGACCGCACCGCCGAGGTTGAGCTCCTCGTACGGAGCGGCGCTCACTCCGCCCCACCGGTCGGTGAAGGCGAAGTGCGCGCCGCTCGTCTCTCGCTGTTGCCCTATCACGTCGGGCCGGTTTACTTCAGGAAGTCGGGTACGTCCAGCTCCTCGGCCGAGCTGTCCTGGTACGGACGGGCCGGGGGGACCTGGGGCGGGGTGACCGGGGAAGGGGGGATCTCGCCGACCGTTGCCGGCTCGGTGCGCTCCGGCTCCGTTCCCGACTCGCCCTCACGCGGAGTGACGGTCCCCAGCCCGCCGAAGGACGGCCGGCTCCCGGTGTCCGTCGGGCTGCCGCCGCGGCCGCTGCCGTACGAGTCCTCGCGCCCGCTGGTCGAACCGAGCACCTTGTCACGGTGCTTGGAGGGCGGCTGGCCGCCGTCGAAGCCGGCCGCGATCACGGTGACCCGGACCTCGTCGCCGAGCGCATCGTCGATGACGGCGCCGAAGATGATGTTCGCCTCGGGGTGTGCGGCCTCGCTCACCAGCTGGGCGGCCTCGTTGATCTCGAACAGGCCGAGGTCGGAGCCGCCGGAGATGGAGAGCAGCACGCCGCGGGCACCGTCGATGGACGCCTCCAGCAGCGGCGAGGAGATCGCCATCTCCGCGGCCGCCACCGCCCGGTCGTCACCGCGCGCCGAGCCGATGCCCATGAGGGCCGATCCGGCCTCCGACATCACGGACTTGACGTCCGCGAAGTCGAGGTTGATCAGACCCGGGGTGGTGATGAGGTCGGTGATGCCCTGGACACCCGACAGCAGCACCTGGTCCGCCGACTTGAACGCGTCGAGCACGCTCACCTGGCGATCGGAGATGGACAGCAGCCGGTCGTTGGGGATCACGATGAGGGTGTCGACCTCATCGCGCAGCTGGGCGATGCCGTCCTCGGCCTGGTTGGCCCGGCGGCGGCCCTCGAAGGTGAAGGGGCGGGTGACCACGCCGATGGTCAGGGCGCCGAGCGAGCGCGCGATGTTGGCGACGACGGGCGCGCCACCGGTGCCGGTGCCACCGCCCTCGCCGGCGGTGACGAAGACCATGTCGGCCCCCTTGAGGACCTCCTCGATCTCCTCGCGGTGGTCTTCGGCGGCCTTGCGGCCGACGTCGGGGTTGGCGCCGGCGCCGAGCCCCCGGGTGAGTTCGCGGCCGACGTCGAGCTTGACGTCCGCGTCGCTCATCAGCAGGGCCTGTGCATCGGTGTTGATCGCGATGAACTCGACGCCCTTGAGACCGACCTCGATCATCCGGTTGATGGCGTTGACGCCACCGCCGCCGATGCCGACGACCTTGATGACTGCGAGGTAGTTCTGCGGTGCTGCCACGTCGAAGGCCTCTCGCCTCGAGTTACGTGTCCGCGTACCGCGGTTGTCGCGGTGCGTGGACGGATGCCGATGGGACGGTCCGAACGCCGACCCGAACCCTAAACGTGAAGTTCAGGGTTACCAGTGTGCCTGTCCCAAGGGACTCTTCGAACGAGACACTAAGTCGACAAGTGCTGCGCGTTCAACGAACACGCCGAACCTCCCGTTTTTCTTTTCACCCTATGTGATCACGCGTAGCCCTAGCCAACCAGGGTGCTGGCGGGCAGTTCGGTGCGTCAACTCCTCGATACGGCAGGGGAGCTTGGTGCGCTCACATCGAAGTGCTGCGCGTTCCGGGCGGTTTTCAGAAGGGCGAGAAGAGCCCTTGACTTGGCGGCGCCCTGTTCGCTGCTGCCCCAGGCGACCGTACGACCACCCGTCAACTGAAGGGTGATTGAGTCATATGAACGTACTGCGATGACGCGGGTGTCGCGGTGGACGGCAGCGGGCAGTTCGACGGCGACCCGCACACCCTCACGCCGCAGCCGGTCCACGCCGAATCGCCGCAGGCTCGGCGAGCCCTTCACATCCAGTTCCAGTTGCGGAACACCCTCGGGCGCGCGGTCGACCGTGGCGAATCGGAAGCCCTCGGCGTCCACCTCGACGAACTTCCCGCCGGATTTCAGAACGGCCTCGGGCTTTCGCTCCGTCACTTTCAGCTGAATTGTGTGCGGCCAGGACCGCACGATGTTGACGGAGTTGATGCGCGGCAGCTTCTTGCGCAGCCTCGCCGCGATCGCGTCGGTGTCAACGGAGGCGAGTGGTACGTCCCTCGGGACGGCGGCGGCATCGAGTACCTCGTCCGGGGTCAACGTCTCGGTGCCGCCGGCCACTACCCGCTCCGCCCGAAGCCAGGGCGAGCCGTACAGCACCCAGACCGCACCTGCGCCGAGCAGCACGGCGGCGAGCGCGATGAGGATCAGGACGGGGCGGCCGGGCAGCCTCAGTCGGCGCCGCGGCCTTGCGGGCGGGGGCGGGCCGGACGTCGAACGCTGATCAGTACCGTCCGGGGCGGTCGTCGGTCCGGCCACGCTCCCTGCTTTCTCTCAGACCTGGCGGCGAGCGGCAATCGCCTCGTGAACCATGCCGACCAGCAGCTCGTCGGCGTCCCGGCGGCCGAACTCCGCGGCGGCGCGGGACATCTCCAGCAGCCGGTGCGGGTCGGCGAGCACCGGCAGCACCTGCTGCTGCACCCACTCGGGAGTGAGCTCGGCGTCATCGACCAGCAGGCCGCCGCCCGCCTTGACCACCGGCTGGGCGTTGAGCCGCTGCTCGCCGTTGCCGATCGGCAGCGGAACATAGGCGGCCGGAAGCCCGACCGCGGACAGCTCGGCGACGGTCATCGCGCCCGCGCGGCAGAGCATCATGTCGGCCGCGGCGTACGCGAGATCCATCCGGTCCAGATACGGCACCGGGAGGTACGGCGGCACTCCCGGCATGTTGTCGACCCGCGGCAGTTCGTTCTTGGGGCCGACCGCGTGCAGGATCTGGACGCCGGAGCGCTGCAGCAGCGGCGCGACCGCCTGGACGACCTCGTTCAGCCGGCGGGCGCCCTGCGAGCCGCCGGAGACCAGCAGGGTCGGCAGGTTGGGGTCCAGACCGAAGGCGGCCCGCGCCTCGGGGCGGACGGCCGCCCGGTCGAGGATTGCGATGGAGCGGCGCAGCGGGATGCCGACGTACCGGGCGTGGCGCAGCTTGCTGTCGGGGGTGCTGACCGCGACCTTGTCGGTGTAGCGGGAGCCGATCTTGTTGGCCAGGCCGGGGCGCGCGTTGGCCTCGTGGACGACGATGGGCACGCCGAGCCGCTTGGCGGCGAGGTAGCCGGGCAGCGCGACATAGCCGCCGAAGCCGACAACGCAGTCGGCCTTGGTGCGCTCGAGGATCTGCTCGGCGGCCTTGATGGTGCCGCGCAGCCGCCCGGGAACGGTGATCAGTTCCGGTGTGGGCTTGCGCGGCAGCGGCACGGCCGGGATCAGCGCGAGTTCATAGCCCCGCTCGGGGACGAGCCGGGTCTCAAGTCCGCGTTCCGTACCCAGAGCCGTGATCCCCACGGTGGGGTCCTGCCTGCGCAGGGCATCCGCGAGGGCGAGCGCGGGCTCGATGTGGCCGGCGGTCCCCCCACCGGCGAGTACGACATGCACCGAAATTCACCGCTCTCCGGACGGCTGCCTCCCGGCGCGCCGTCTCATCGTCTTCCATCTCACCCCTGCCCACCTTTTATCAAAGACGGGCCTCCGCGCGGACCGGGCCGTCAGGGCCGCCCGGGCAGCGGGCTCGCTGCGCGCGAAGGCGATCAGCAGCCCGATGGCGAACATCGTGGGCAGCAGGGCGGAGCCTCCGTAGGAGAACAGCGGGAGGGGGACCCCGGCGATCGGCAGCAGCCCGAGCACCGCACCGATGTTGACCACGGCCTGGGCCGTGATCCAGGTGGTCACACCCCCCGCGGCATACCGTACGAAGGGATCCTCCGTGCGTCCGGCCACGCGGATACCCGCATAGCCTAGAGCCGCGAAGAGGGCGAGCACCGACAGCGTCCCCGCCAGGCCGAGTTCCTCCCCGGTCACGGCGAAGATGAAGTCGGTATGCGGTTCGGGTAGTTCGCCCCATTTCTCCACGCTTGCTCCGAGTCCCGAGCCGAACAGTCCGCCGGACGCCAGGGCGTAGATCCCGTGCACCGCCTGCCAGCACTGGTCGTTCGGCCCGGGGTCGGTGGCGCCCAGGCAGCCCAGCCGGGCCATGCGGGTGGGGCTGGTCCTGATCAGGACGAAACCGAGCAGCCCGGCGACCGCGAGCACGCCGGTGAACAGCCGGGTGGGGGCGCCGGCCAGCCACAGCAGGCCGAAGAGCACGGCCGTGAGAATGATCGCAGTGCCCATGTCGCCGCCGAGCATGATCAGTCCGAGCAGCATGAAGGCGCCCGGGACCAGCGGGACGAGCAGGTGCTTCCACTGGGTCAGCAGCCGCTTGTCCTGCTTGCGGGCGAGCAGATCGGCGCCCCACAGCACGAGGGCCAGCTTGCCGAACTCGCTGGGCTGGAGCTGGAACGGGCCGCCGAGCTGCAGCCAGTTCTGGTTCCCGTTGACGGCATGCCCTATCCCGGGCACCTGGACCAGGGTCATCAGGACGACGGAGCCGGCGAGCAGCGGATAGGCCAGCGCCCGGTGCAGCCGGATGGGCATCCGGCAGGCGAGCAGCAGCAGGCAGGTGCCCAGGGCCGCGGCAAGGAGCTGCTTGCGGAAGAAGTAGGTGGGGGCCAGCCCGGACTGCAGGGCCTGGACCATGGAGGCGGAGTAGACCATGACCAGGCCCAGGACCGTGAGCAGCAGGCTGCCGCCGAGGATCAGGTAGTACGCGGTCAGCGGCCGGTCCCAGGCGCGGCGGGCCTTGGTGTACAGCAGCCGGAGGCCCCGTCGGGCGCTGCCGCGCGGAGGCCCCGGCTTGCCGGCCCCAGCCCCGCCCGGGCGCCGTACCCGCGGCACCGCCGGGCGGTCCGCCGTGCGCTCGCGCGCCGCCATGTCCCCTCCAGTGGTCTGATGCGCCGGTGGGTGCGCGACCAGGCGCCGTTCGCCTCGGCTCGAGTGGCACGGGGGACGAGCCCGGCTAGCTCTCCTGTCCCCCGCCTGCCGCCTCGAGGTTCCGCACGGCTTCGGCGAAGGCGTCCCCTCGCTTGCCGTAGTTGACGAACATGTCCATCGAGGCACAGGCCGGGGCCAGCAGGACGGTGTCCCCCGGGTGCGCGAGCCGTGTCGCCTCCCGGACCGCGGCGGCCATCGCCCCAGTGTCGGTCCGGTCGAGGTCCACGACCGGGACATCCGGGGCGTGTCGCCCGAGCGCTTCGCGGATCAGGGCCCGGTCGGCGCCGATGAGGACGGCGCCGCGCAGGCGCTTCGCCGACTTCCGCACCAGGTCGTCGAAGGTGGCGCCCTTCGCCAGACCGCCCGCGATCCACACGATGTGCTCGAAGGAGGCGAGCGAGGCCTCGGTGGCGTGGGTGTTGGTGGCCTTGGAGTCGTCGACGTAGGCGATGCCGTCGATGTCGGCGACGTGCGCGATGCGGTGGGCGTCGGGGCGGAAGGCCCGCAGTCCCTCCCGTACGGCCGCGGGCTCGACGCCGAAGGCGCGGGCGAGCGCGGCCGCGGCGAGGGCGTTGGCGATGTTGTGCGGGGCCGGGGGCTGGATGTCGGAGACCTCGGCCAGCTCCTGGGCGCTGGTCCGCCGGTTCTCCACAAACGCCCGGTCGACCAGGATGTCCTCGACGACGCCGAGCTGGGAGGGGCCGGGGGTGCCGAGGGTGAACCCGATGGCGCGGCAGCCCTCCTCGACGTCGGCCTCGCGGACCAGCTCCTCGGTGGCCGGGTCGGCGACGTTGTAGACGCAGGCGACGGTGTTGCCTGCGTAGATCCGGCCCTTGTCGGCGGCGTACGCCTGCATGGAGCCGTGCCAGTCGAGGTGGTCCGGGGCGAGGTTGAGGACAGCCGCGGAGTGCGGCCGGACGCTCGGCGCCCAGTGCAGCTGGTAGCTGGACAGCTCGACGGCGAGGACGTCGTACGGCTTCGCCCCGTCCTGTCCGTCGGACAGCACCACGTCGATGATCGGAGTGCCGATGTTGCCGACGGCGGCGGTGCGCAGGCCCGCGGCCGTGAGGATGGAGGCCAGCATCTGCACGGTGGTGGTCTTGCCGTTGGTGCCGGTGACCGCCAGCCAGGGCGCCGATCCCGCCCGTCGCCCGCCACCGCCCTCAACCGGCAGGGCTCCGCCCTGGCTGGGCAGTTCCTGGCCGCGGAGCTGCCAGGCGATCTCCACATCCCCGACCACCTCGACGCCCGCCGCTGCCGCGGCGGCGAACAGCGGGCTGTCCGGCTTCCAGCCGGGCGAGGTGACCACCAGCTCGGTGCCCCCGGGCAATGTGTCCCCGTCGCCGAGGCGGACGGCGATGCCGTCCGCCTCCAGCTTGGCGGCGCTCTCGCGCTGCCGCTCGCCACTGCCGCCGTCCACGACGGTGACACTCGCGCCGAGCCCGGCCAGGGCGCGGGCGGCGCTGACGCCGCTCACGCCCAGGCCGGCGACGGTGATCCTCTTGCCCGACCAGGTCATTTGCCTGCCCGCCAGCCCGCGTAGAAGAGACCGAGACCCACGATCACACACATACCTTGAATGATCCAGAAGCGGACCACGACAAGGACTTCGGTCCAGCCCTTGAGCTCGAAGTGGTGCTGCAGTGGCGCCATCCGGAAAACGCGCTTGCCGGTGAGGCGGAAGGAGCCGACCTGGATCACCACGGACATGGTGATGAGTACGAACAGACCGCCGAGCAGGGCGAGCAGCAGCTCCGTACGGGAGCAGATCGCCAGGCCCGCGAGCGCGCCGCCGAGGGCCAGCGAACCGGTGTCGCCCATGAAGATCTTGGCGGGCGAGGTGTTCCACCACAGGAAGCCGAAGCAGGCGCCCATCAGGGCGGAGGCGACGACGGCGAGGTCGAGCGGGTCGCGGACCTCGAAGCAGCCGGGGCCCGAGGTGAGCTGGTTGGCGCAGGACTCCTGGAACTGCCAGACGCCGATGAAGGTGTACGCGCCGAAGACCATCACGGAGGCGCCGGTGGCCAGGCCGTCGAGGCCGTCGGTGAGGTTCACGCCGTTCGACATCGCGAGGATCATGAACAGCGCCCAGATTGTGAAGATCACCGGGCCGACCGACCAGCCGAAGTCCTGGATGAAGGACAGCTTGTCGGAGGCCGGGGTCTGGCCGCGCGAGTCGGCGAAGTTGAGCGCGAGCACGGCGAAGGCGATGCCGACGATCAGCTGGCCGGCCATCTTCGCCTTGGCCCGCAGGCCGAGGCTGCGCTGCTTGACGATCTTGATGTAGTCGTCGAGGAAGCCGACCAGGCCCATGCCCGCCATGAGGAACAGGACCAGCACACCGGAGAAGGTCGGGTCGTTGCCGGTGAGGACCTTGGTGAGCACGTACGCGATCAGTGTGGCCAGGATGAAGGCGATACCACCCATGGTCGGGGTACCGCGCTTGCTGTGGTGATCGCGCGGGCCGTCGTCACGGATGTACTGGCCGTAGCCCTTGCGGGCGAGCAGACGGATCAGCAGCGGAGTGCCGATCAGGGTGAGGAAGAGTCCGATGACTCCGGAGAAGAGGATCTGCCTCATCGGCCGGCGACCTCACCCTCGCCAGCCCCGTCCAGCAATGCCTGCGCGACCCGCTCCAGGCCGACTGCCCTGGAAGCCTTCACCAGCACGACGTCCCCCGGGCGCAACTGTTTGCGCAACAGGTCGACAGCCGCCTGCGCGTCGGACACGTGCACCGACTCCTCACCCCACGAACCCTCATTCTTGGCGCCCATGTCCAGCCAAGCGGCCTCCTGGCCGCCGACCGCCACGAGCTTGCTGACGTTGAGCCGGACGGCGAGTCGTCCGACCGCGTCGTGCTCGGCGAGTGACTCCTCGCCGAGCTCGGCCATGCGGCCGAGCACCGCCCACGTCCGCCGCCCGTTCCCCATGGCGGCGAGCGCGCGCAGCGCGGCTCGCATGGAGTCGGGATTCGCGTTGTAGGCGTCATTGACGACCGTCACGCCGTCCGAGCGCTCGGTGACCTCCATCCGCCAGCGGGAGAGCTGTCCCGCCTCGGAGAGCGCCTGGGCGATCTCGTCGACGGGCATGCCCAACTCGTGGGCGACGGCGGCCGCGGCAAGCGCGTTCGACACGTGGTGCTCACCGTACAGGCGCAAGGTCACGCTGCTGCACCCGGTGGGTGTGCTCAGCGTGAAGGCGGGCTGCCCCGTGGCTGTCAGGCGGATGTCCTCGGCGCGTACGTCGGCGTCCTCGGCCTCCCCGAAGAGGACCGTACGGGCCTTGGTACGGGCGGACATGGCGCGTACGAGGGGGTCATCCGCGTTCAGCACGGCGATGCCGCCCTCGGCTGCCGCGGGCAGGCACTCGACCAACTCGCCCTTGGCCTGGGCGATTTGCTCGCGGCCGCCGAACTCGCCGATGTGCGCGGTGCCGACGTTGAGCACGATGCCGATGCGGGGCGGGGTCAGCTCGGTGAGGTAGCGGATGTGGCCGATGCCGCGGGCGCCCATCTCCAGGACGAGGTACCGCGTTTCCTCTGTGGCCCGCAGCGCGGTGACCGGCAGGCCGATCTCGTTGTTGAGGGAACCGGGCGTCCACACGGTGGGGGCGTACCGCTGCAGCACCTGTGCGATGAGGTCCTTGGTGCTGGTTTTCCCGGACGAGCCGGTCAGGGCGATGACGGAGGTGCCCAGGCGCTCCACGACGGCGCGGGCGAGGGCTCCGAGGGCGCGCTCGACGTCATCGACGACGAGCGCGGGAACGCCGACGGGGCGGGTGGCCAGCACGGCTGCCGCGCCCGCCTCGACGGCGCGCTGCGCGAAGTCGTGGCCGTCGACGCGCTCGCCGACGAAGGCGGCGAACAGGCCGCCGGGGCGCACCTCGCGGGAGTCGTACACGACAGGTCCGGTGACCCGCACGTCCGGGTCCGGTATGTCGCACGGCCGTCCCGAGACGATCTCGGCGATCTCAGCGAGAGAGAGGGCGATCACTGCTCATCCCTGGTCGTTCTGGGCGGTGAGAGGGGCACGCCGCTGCTGCTCGAGGATGGTCTCGCGCAGCACCGCCCGGTCGTCGAAGGGGCGTACCACCCCGGCGACGTCCTGTCCCTGCTCATGCCCCTTGCCGGCGACGATGACGGTGTCACCGGGCTCGGCGCGGGCGACGGCGGCGGCGATGGCGGCGGCCCGGTCCTCCTCGATCAGGACCGTGCCGCGCTCGTGGACGGGCACCTCGGCGGCGCCGGCGAGCATGGCGGCGAGGATCGCGAGCGGATCCTCGGAACGGGGATTGTCGGAGGTCAGGACGGCCGTGTCGGCGAGCCGGGCGAGCGCCGCGCCCATGGGGCCGCGCTTGTGCGGGTCGCGGTCGCCGCCGCAGCCGAGGACGGCGTGCAGCTTGCCGTCGGTGACCTTGCGCAGGGCGCGCAGGACCGATTCCACGGCGTCGGGCTTGTGGGCGTAGTCGACGACGGCCAGGTAGGGCTGGCCGACGTCCACGCGCTCGAGGCGGCCGGGCACGCCGGGGACGGCCGCGATCCCGTCGGCGGCGGTCTGCGGGTCGATCCCGGCGACGACGAGGGCCGTGATCGCGGCGAGCGTGTTGGCGACGTTGAAGGGGCCGGGCAGCGGGGCGGCGGCGGTGACGGTCTCGCCCTTCGGGCCGACGGCGGTGAAGGTGGAGCCGAGCGGGCCGACCTGCACATCCTCGGCGCGCCAGTCGGCGTCGGGGTGGCCCTCGGCGGAGAAGGTGGTGACGGGGATCCCGGATTCCGCGGCGAGGCGTTTTCCGTACTCGTCGTCGAGGTTCACCACCCCGGCCCGCGAGCGCGCCGCGGTGAACAGCTGCGCCTTGGCCTGGAAGTAGTCCTCCATGTCCGGGTGGAAGTCCAGGTGCTCGGGGCTGAGGTTGGTGAAGACGGCGACGTCGAAGAGGGTGCCGTCGACCCGGCCGAGGACCAGGGCGTGGCTGGAGACCTCCATGGCGACCGAGCGGACGCCGCGCTCACGCATCACCGCGAAGAGCGCCTGCAGGTCGGTGGCCTCGGGGGTGGTGCGCTCGCTCTTGATCCGCTCGTCGCCGATCCGGGACTCGACGGTGCCGATGAGGCCGGTGAGGCCCGCTCCGCTCTTCTCGGCCGCGGCCCGCCGCAGGCC
>NZ_JBUEGC010000014.1:0-127602 GCF_054963655.1 Streptomyces sp. HSS9-12
TGATGTCTCCGCCGGTGGTGTGGTTGTCGAGAGTGGTGATGTCTCCGCCGGTGGTGTGGTTGTCCAGGGTGGTGATGTCTTCATCGGTGGTGTGGTTGTCGAGCGGCCCCACGATGCCGGACTCAACTGGCTTCGACTTCTTCTCAGTGGTCATGTCGATTAACTCCTGCGGTCCTGACTGTCCATCGAACGGCCCCGCCCGGCGACTCCCCCGTGGGTCGCCGGGCGGGGCTTATAGGAGCCGCTCACCATAGTGGTGGGGCCATGTCGTCGACCCGACTGCCCCCCGAGGCGACGGAACGACACTCATGAGAATGGCGCGCAGCGATGAACGATTGATAAACGCTCCACTGAACGGCCGTTTGTCTCAGCTCAGGCGGCGGCGACCGGGGCGAGCAGGCGCCGTACGTCGTCAGCCTCGGCCGAGCCCAACTGTTCGTACGCGGCCAAGGCTTCCCGCCAACATGCCCGTGCGCGGTCCGAGTGACCGACCCCGTTCAGGGCCCGACCCAGCACCGTCAGTGCGTGAGCGCGTCGCCACTCGCCTCCGATGCCGCGGAGTACGGACAGCGACTGCTCCGCATTACTGGCGGCAGGGGCCGGACGGCCCGCAGCGAGGTGGACCTCGGCGAGCCGGAGGTACGTCATGCCCTCCCACAGCCGTTGTCTGCTCTCGCGGAAGATATCCAGCGCCTGGGTGAGCTGGTGCAGTGCTTCGTCCAAGCGGCCGGCTCCGGTCAGTGCGAGGCCCAGTGTGTACATCCCGTTGGCGAGTCGCATGACGACGCTCAACTGCCGGTAAATGCCAATCGCCTGCTCCGCCAACAGCACGGCGCTGCTGGTGCGCCCGGTGTTGAGGTGAACGCGAGAGAGGTTGCAGAGTGCGCTCGCCTCGCACTGTCGGTTGCCGTCGTCTTGAAAGGCGCTGAGCGCCCGGGTCAGATGAGTCTCGGCGTCTTTGTGGCGACCCTGGTAGGTCGCAACGATGCCGCGGTCGTTGGGTCCAAAACCGGTGGAAATGGGGTCCTCGGCGGAGCGTCCCAGCAGCGTGGCGGACTGCGCTTGCTTGTCGGCCTCATCGAACCGGCCCGTCAGGCTGTGCAAATGCGCCAGCGACGCGCGCGCCCGCCCCTCAGCCAGCGGGTCGTCCGCTGCTCGGGCGGCGTCCGCGAGCGTCATGTTCACGTGCCCCCACTGGCGGGAATCGGCACCAGATTCGGCCAGGTCCTTGGTGACGAAGGCCAGGTCGACCGCGCGTCTCAGTGTGCTGGGGCGGGCTGACTGTTGGGCGCAGGCGAGCAGGCACCGGGCCTCTTGGAAGAGCCACTCGAGCGCCGCCGCTCGGTCCGGGAAGCGCAGGCCGGGGCGCTGGGTTGGGGCCAGGTGGTCGATGACGCGGTCGCCCGGCCGCTCCAGCGCGTACACCCCCGCCGCCGTCGCCAGGTAGAAGTCCAGCAGCCGCGACATCGCGGCCGTCCGCTCCGCCGGGGGCTGCTCGTCGCGGTCCGCGCAGGCGCGCGCGTAGAGGCGGACCAGGTCGTGGTAGCGGTAGCGGCCCGGGGCCGCCGACTCCAGCAGGGAGGTGTCGACCAGGGACTCCAGCAGCTCTTCTGTCTCGTACACGTCCAGGTCGAGCAGCGCGGCCGCCGCGGCGAGGGAGATGTCCGGGCCGTCGGCCAGGCCCAGCAGGCGGAAGGCGCGGGCCTGCTGGGGCTCCAGCTGGCCGTAGCCCAGCTCGAAGGTGGCCGCCACCGCCAGGTCGCCCGCCTGGAGTTCGTCCAGTCTGCGGCGCTCGTCGCCGAGCTTCGCGGCCAGGACGGAGACGGTCCAGGTACGGCGGGCGGCGAGGCGGGAGGCGGCGATGCGGATCGCCAGGGGCAGGAACCCGCAGGCGGCGACGACGTCCAAAGCGGCGTCGCGCTCGGCCGCCACCCGCTCCGTTCCGACGATCTTGGTGAAGAGCTGAAGCGCCTCCTCCGGGCTCATCACATCCAGGTCGACCAGGTGCGCGCCCGCGAGGTCCACCATCCGCGCCCGGCTGGTGATCAGCGCCGCGCAGCCCTCCGTCCCCGGCAGCAGCGGCCGAACCTGGGCCGCGTCCCGCGCGTTGTCCAGCAGTACGAGCAGCCGGCGGCCGGCGAGCACCGACCGGAACAGGGCCGCCCGCTCCTGAAGCGAGTCCGGGATGGAGGTGTCGGGCGTGCCGAGCGCCCGCAGGAAGGCACCGAGCACCGCCTCCGGTTCCGCGGCCCGCGGCCCCGCGCCCTGCAGGTCGACGTACAGCTGCCCGTCGGGGAAGCGGTCGCGCGCCGCGTGCGCCACGTGCACCGCCAGCGTGGTCTTGCCGACGCCGCCGATGCCCGCCACCGCCGAGACCGCCATCACCCGGCCCTCGGCAGTGGAGAGCTGATGGCTCAGCTCCTCGACGAAGGCGGAGCGGCCGGTGAAGTCCGCGACGGTGGCGGGCAGTTGCGCGGGCCGTACGAACGATACGGCCGACTGCCCGTTCGGCGCGGCGGTCGGCGCCGCCAGCCCGGAGTCGGCCTGGAGGATGCCCTGGTGCAGCTCGACCAGCTCCGCGCACGGATCGACGCCCAGCTCCTCCGCCAGCAGCCGGCGGGTGTCCGCATAGACGGCGAGGGCCTCGGCCTGCCGCCCGCTGCGGTACAGCGCCAGCATCAGCAGCGCCCGCAGCCGCTCGCGCAGCGGATGCGCCGCGGTCAGGGCGGTCAGCTCGGAGACGGCCTCCGCGTGGCAGCCGGAGTCCAGGTCCAGCTCCAGCCGGGTCTCGATGAGCTGGAGCCGCCACTCCTCCAGGCGTGTGCGCTGGGTCTCGGCGTACGGGCCGGGCACGCCGGCCAGTGGCTCGCCGTCCCACTGATCCAGGGCCGCGTTGATCAGTTCCCGCGCGCGGCGGCTGTCGCCGGCGCCGAGCGCCTTCTCGGCCTCGGTGGCGTACCGCTCGGCCAGTGCGCAGTCGAGGCCGCCGTCGTCGATCCGCAGCGCGTAGCCGCCGGACTCGCTCACCAGGGCATCCGCATCCGGGCCGAACGCCTTGCGCAGCCTGGAGGCGTACGTGCGCAGAGCGGCCACCGCGGCGTCCGGCGGCTCCTCGCCCCACAGGGCGGCGACCAGTTCGGGCGCGGTGGCGGTGCGGCCGCCGCGCAGCAACAGGGCGGCGAGCAGGGCGCGTTGCTGCGGGGAGCCGGTCGGGAGCGGCTGCTCGCCGCGCCAGGCCCGTACCGGGCCGAGTACGGCGAAGCGCAGGCGCGGCCCGTGCGCCGGTTCCTGTCCCATCGCTGCCCCCTGCTGTGGTCAGTCCTGTCGCTCCCCCGGACTCCGTCCGGGTGGGGGTCCCCCCGCCGACGGCCGGGGCGTGCCCGCAGCCAGTCTGCCCTGTGGACAAGGGCCGCGTCAGCAGGGGCACTTGGTCTCCACAAGCTGTGTACAACACGACGCCGCGGCACTTCCCGGTCGCTGAAGGCCGGAACACCTTGGCTCGCTCCAAACGACGGCTGACGCAACGTCAGGTCGGCGCTACCGTGTTCAGCCGGGCCACCACAGCGTGGGGGCCAAGCCGACGCCCGGCGGTGCGGCCCCCCCACTTCCACTCGTCTGAGCGCTCAAGCCCGCCCGAGGAAGATGGGATTGGTCATCGCGACCATCGCACCCGGCAGGCCGGATGCCCCGCCGTCCGCCGGGACGCGCCGTACCTCGGCCCGGACGTATGCGGCGTACGAGGGCGTCGTCTGCCACCGGACCGTGCCGGTGCCGGCGGAGGGCAGCGGTGTGGCGAAGAGCCGGCCCTGGTCGGTGACGAAGCGGACGGTGCAGCCCGGAGCGCCGGACACCTCCAGCGTGACCGTCACGTCATCGGTGCTGTCGACGGGCAGCCTCTCGCCGATGCCCGCGTGCGTCCCGCGTCCGCCCGCCGCGGAGAACGACAGGTCCACCGACGAGGACTCGGCGATCCAGCTGCGGCCGGCCCGGATGCCGTCCAGGATCGCCGTCCGCGACAGATCGTCGGCCAGGACGACCGTCTGCGGCAGACCGACGACCTGCGGCTCGCGGTGCGCGTCGCTGTTGCCCATCGCCGGCAGCCAGCCACCGCCGCTACGGACGGCCGCCACCAGGGTGTTGTCCCACTCGGCGATCGTCACCTCGTCGTCCGGCGTGTAGGGCCCGTTCCAGACCTCGACCGCGTCGGCTTGGCTCAGGCCGAACTTCCAGCCGCAGCCGATGCAGGGGGCGTGGGGGTGCGCCGGGACCACCAGGCCGCCCGCTTCCCGGATCATGCGTGCGAACCGGGGGAATCGGCCCTCGCACGCCCGGTAGCGCCAGTCGACGAAGACGCCCGGGTCCGTGCCGAGGGCCACGACGTGCCCATTGCGCGTGGTGATCTCTTCGCCGGTGAGGATGAGCAGGTCATCCCCCCAGAGGCCGTCCCACGCGGCGTGCCCGGAGGTGGTGTTGTGCTCGGTCGTGGTGATGAAGTCCAGCTTGGCGGCGCGGGCGGCGGCCGCGACCTCGGCGGGAGTCCGCTTGCCGTCCGAGTACACCGTGTGCAGATGGCAGTCCCCGCGGTACCAGGCCCGGCCGCGCCCCCTCGCGCGCTCCGGCGGGTGGACGGGCTTCGGGGTCTGCCCCTGCTGCCCGTAGCGCAGGGTCACCGTGAGCTCGTAGTTCAGGCCCTGCGGGGCGACGGTGTACGGGCCCAGCACGACATGCCAGGTACCGGGGTTGACCGGGCCGCGGAGGTACCCGGGCGTCGCCTGCTCCGCGCTGATCGCGAACTCCGTACGGGCCCCGCCCGACCAGCCTCGGAAGCCGCGGCCGCCCAGGTCCGTACCGCGCTCGTCGAAGATTCCGATGTCCAGGGCGTTGCCCTGCGTGCCCGGCGGGACGGCCGGCTTGTCGTACGTGTACGACACGGCGATCTCACGGGCACCGCTGGGGACCTCGACCGGCACGTACACGAAGTCCGGGGCACCGGTCGGCACTTGGCCGGTGACCTTCCGGGTCGCCTCGCCGACTTGGCTCTGGCCGGCTGCCTGGGCGAACGTCACGGTGCCGGGTGTGAACACACCCGCGGCACCCGCGACCGCCGAAAGCCTCAGTACGTCGCGCCTGTCCACCAGGCCTCCTAGGGTCGGGACCATGCCGGCGACAGGGTCCAACCCGTGTGTGACGGGCAACGGAATGGCCCCGGTCGGGGGAGTTTCCGTCAGCCGTCGTGGCGGAGGCTCCTCTTCTTCTTGTGCATCCAGATGAAGACGCCGACCAGGACGGCGAAGATCGCGATGAGGGTATCCATGAGGCTCCAGCCGGAGCCCCTGCTGGAGCCGTACGGGCCGTGGTGCCGGTAGCCGCTCCTGGAGCCGCCGCCGGACTTGCTGATGCCGCCGCCGTGGCTGCCCCCGTGTCCTCCGTGGCCGCCGCCGCGCGCCTGCACGATGGAGACGGTCTTCGGCGCTTCGGCGTATGCGGTAGCAGGCGCCCCGAACAGGGCGGCGAGCAGCAGTATCACGGTTGCCAAACGCATGGTCAGTTCCCCCTGATGCAAAGGCCCGACCGGGTGCCGCGCCATAACCGCTGCACCCTAGGGGAAAATGGCGGGCATGTGCCATGGGGTCCGCGGTCCGGAACCGCCAGGGACTACCCCATGCTGCTATCTGACGCGGGCACGGAAGCCCCCTCGTTACCCCTGTGACAAGTAGCAAACCGGCGGGTACCGGTGTCAAAGGCCGCTCGTATCCTCGGGGGATGACTTTGAGCGAGCAGGGGCCGGGACCGTCCGTGCCGGCCGGACCGACGGCGACCGCCATGCGACGAGCGCTGCGCCGCGCCCGCGACGGTGTGGCGCTGGACGTCGCCGAGGCGGCGGTGCTACTGCAGGCGCGCGGGGACGACCTGACCGACTTGTGTGCGTCGGCCGCGCGCGTACGGGACGCCGGGCTGGAAGCGGCCGGCCGCCCCGGCGTCATCACCTACTCCCGCAGCGTCTTCATCCCGCTCACTCGTCTGTGCCGCGACAGGTGCCACTACTGCACGTTCGCCACCGTCCCCGGCAAGCTCCGCCGCGGGGGTCATGGGATGTTCATGTCCCCGGACGAGGTCCTGAGCATCGCCCGGCGCGGCGCCGAACTGGGCTGCAAGGAAGCGCTCATCACCCTGGGGGACCGCCCCGAGGACCGCTGGCCCGAGGCGCGCGAGTGGCTCGAGGCCGAGGGATACGACGACACCATCGCGTACGTACGGGCGATGGCGATCCGCATCCTGGAGGAGACCGGGCTGCTGCCGCACCTCAATCCCGGCGTCATGACCTGGACGGACATCCAGCGGCTCAAGCCGGTCGCCCCGTCGATGGGCATGATGCTGGAGACCACGGCCGAGCGGCTGTGGAGCGAGCCCGGTGGGCCGCATTACGGCTCTCCGGACAAGGAGCCGGCCGTGCGGCTGCGGGTCCTGGAGGACGCCGGCCGGTCGAACGTCCCCTTCACCAGCGGGTTGCTGATCGGGATCGGGGAGACGTACGAGGAGCGGGCGGAGTCGCTGTTCGCGCTGCGCCGCGTCTCCCGCGCCTACCACGGCATTCAGGAACTCATCATGCAGAACTTCCGCGCCAAGCCGGACACGGCGATGCGCGGTATGCCGGACGCGGAGCTGGACGAGCTGGTCGCCACCGTCGCGGTCGCCCGCCACATCATGGGCCCGTCCGCCTGCCTGCAGGCGCCGCCGAACCTGGTGGACGCCGAGTACGTCCGGCTCATCGACGCCGGAATCGACGACTGGGGCGGTATCTCCCCGCTCACCCCGGACCACGTCAACCCCGAGCGCCCCTGGCCGCAGATCGACGAGTTGGCAAAGCACTCGGCCGCCGCGGGCTTCCGGCTGCGGGAACGGCTCGCCGTCTACCCGGAGTTCGTCCAGCGCGGCGAGCCCTGGCTCGACCCCCGCCTGCTGCCGCACGTCCGCGCCCTGGCCGACCCGGAGACCGGCCTGGCGCGCGAGGACGCCGTGGTGGAGGGCCGCCCCTGGCAGGAGCCCGACGAGGGGTTCGTATCGTCAGGCCGTACGGATCTGCACCGCGCCATCGACACCGAGGGCCGTACCGGCGACCGCCGGGAGGACTTCGACGAGGTCTACGGGGACTGGGAGGTGCTGCGGGAGGCGGCCGCCCCCGGGATCGCCCCCGAGAGGATCGACACCGACGTACGGACCGCGCTCTCCGTCGCCGCCGACGACCCGACGAAGCTGACGGACGCCGAGGCCCTGGCCCTGCTGCACGCCGACGGTCCGGCCCTGGACGCGCTGTGCCGGATCGCGGACGACCTGCGCCGCGCGGTCGTCGGCGAGGAGGTGACGTACATCGTCACCCGCAACATCAACTTCACCAACGTCTGCTACACCGGCTGCCGCTTCTGCGCCTTCGCCCAGCGCCGCACCGACGCGGACGCCTACACCCTCTCGCTCAGCCAGGTCGCCGACCGCGCCCAGCAGGCCTGGGACGTGGGCGCGGTCGAGGTCTGCATGCAGGGCGGCATCCATCCCGACCTGCCCGGGACGGCCTACTTCGACATCGCCCGCGCCGTGAAGGAGCGCGTTCCCGGCATGCATGTGCACGCTTTCTCCCCGATGGAGGTCGTCAACGGCGCCACGCGGACGGGGATGTCGATCCGCGAGTGGCTGACGGAGGCCAAGGCAGCGGGCCTGGACACCATCCCCGGCACCGCCGCGGAGATCCTCGACGACGAGGTCCGCTGGATCCTCACCAAGGGCAAGCTGCCCGCCGCCACCTGGGTGGAGGTCATCAAGACCGCCCATGAGCTGGGGATCCGCTCCAGCTCCACGATGATGTACGGCCATGTGGACCAGCCGCGGCACTGGCTGGGCCACCTTCGCCTGCTGGCGGAGATCCAGCAGGAGACCGGTGGCTTCACCGAATTCGTGACGCTGCCCTTCATCCACACCAACGCGCCCGTCTACCTCGCCGGGATCGCCCGGCCGGGCCCGACGACCCGGGACAACCGCGCTGTCACGGCCATGGCCCGGCTCCTCCTGCACCCCCATATCACCAATATCCAGACCAGTTGGGTCAAATTGGGCGCAGAAGGGGCCGCGGAGATGCTGCGCTCAGGCGCCAACGACCTCGGCGGCACGCTGATGGAGGAGACGATCTCCCGGATGGCGGGCTCCCGTTACGGCTCGTACCGCTCGATCCAGGACCTGGTCGCCATCGCCGAGGCCGCGGGCCGCCCCGCCCGGCCGCGGACGACCACGTACGGAGAGGTGCCCGCCGACCGGCAGCGGGCGGCCCTGGCCTCCGACGGCCACCTTCCGGAGCTGCTGCCGGTGCTGGAGGAGGCCGGCGGGGACGGCGCCCGCGAAGCGCTGTAGAGCGGGCCTGGCCTGGTACGGGGCAGCTGTATGCGGCGGTGCGCCCGTATGCGCCGTGACATGCCCCACCCACACGCGCACTGTGGTTCGCCGGGGCGCCGTGGGCTCGCCGGGAGCCGCGCTCGCCGGCGTGGATGCCACGGGGCGCGGCAAACCGGGCGTGAACGCGGCAGGGCGGCAGTTCGCCGCCGTGGTGATGCCTTTCTCCGAATGCGACCTCATGGGCGACTGTTTACATTTCGTCCTCTTCTCAGATCCGACCGATCCCGGTCGATTACAGTGCTGCGGCGGATGTCGGAGTGACCGTACGGGTTCGGGAGGGACGCAGTGAGCGCAGCGGGTACGCCTGTCTGGGGCCGCGCCGAGCAGCAGGACTTCCGCAGCCGGGTCCGCGGCTGTCTGCTCGGCGGCGCGATCGGTGATGCGCTGGGTGCCGCCGTCGAATTCCAGTCGCTGGAGCAGATCCGTGCGGAGCACGGCGCCGAGGGCATCACCGACTACGCACCTGCGTACGGGCGCCGCGGCGCCGTCACCGACGACACCCAGATGACGCTCTTCACCGTGGACGGCCTCATACGGGCGCAGGTCCGCCGCGACACTGGCGCCTGGCACCCGCCCACCGACCTCCACCGCGCGTATCTGCGCTGGGCGGCCACCCAGCGCGACTGGGGCCCGGACGAGCGGCGCAAGGACGACGGCTGGCTCGCCCGTGAGGAGTGGCTGTACTCCCAGCGCGCCCCCGGCCGCGCCTGCCTGAGCGGCCTCGGCGACGAGACGATGGGCACCCTCGACCGGCCCAAGAACCCCGACTCCAAGGGGTGTGGCGCGGTCATGCGCTCCGCGCCCTTCGGCCTGCTCGTCGGCTGGGAGCCGCAGCTGGTCTTCCAGCTGGCGGTGGAGTGCGCCGCGCAGACCCATGGCCACCCGACCGGCTACCTGGCCGCCGGCGCCTTCGCCGTCATCGTCCACGCCGTCGCACGCGGCGACAGCCTCGACAGCGCGGTCCAGCAGGCCCTCGTCCTGCTGGCCACCCGGCCGGGTCACGAGGAGACGACCGAGGCCCTCAAGCAGGCCCTCGGCGCCGTACGGCAGGGCCTGCCGACAGCGAGCCGTGTCGAGTCGCTGGGTGAGGGCTGGACGGCGGAGGAGGCGCTGGCGATCGGCGTGTACTGCGCCCTGGTCGCCGAGGACGTACGCCACGGCCTCCTCCTCGCCGTCAACCACAGCGGCGATTCCGACTCCACCGGCTCCATCTGCGGCAATCTGCTCGGCGCGCTGCACGGCGAGACCGCTCTGCCGCCGGGGTGGCTGGCCGAGCTGGAGGGGCGCGGGACGATTCTGGAGCTCGCGGACGACTTCGCGATGGAGATGACGCAGGGCCCGGCCCTGCACGGCCCCGGTATGTCCTCGCCGGGCTGGCTGCTCCGCTACCCGAGGGCGTAGCGGGGACCTCCGGTGGCCGAAGTCCAGGCACCATGAGCAGCCGATCCGCGCGGAGGCGGCCATGACGGCAAGGTGTTTGAGCCCGGCGCCGAGGCGGTCCCAGGCGGCGACCCGCTGCTCGAAACGGGCTTAGCCGTGCAGCACCCGGGGGTTGTGCCCGTAGGCCCGTGCCGGGTCGAGCGCCTTGCCGTACCTGCGCCGGAAGTACCAGTCGGTGAGCCGCACCAGCGGGGGGGTACGGGGCGGGTCGAGTGAGATACGGGGCATGTGGTCCTCCTCGGTGCGCGTCGCACGGGTCGAGCCCCCTCGGCTGGGACGGGGAACCAGCCGAGGGGGCTCAGGAGGAGCGAGTGTGAGTGCCGCAGGGAGGAGCGGCATCGTTTCAGCCGAGGTCGAAAGCGCCTCGGCTCGCCTCCGCCACGAACGCCGTCCAGGCCTCGGGGCGGAAGCTCAGGGAGGGGCCGTCCGGGTCCTTGGAGTCACGCACCGCGACAGTCTGCACGGTCGGGGACTTCACCTCTACGCATGCGCCATTGCCACCGGAGTACGAGGACTTGGTCCAGGTGTCCGTAGCGCCTTGCTGAATCGCCATGTCTGCTCCGGTCTGTACGAAGAGTGAGAGCGTGCCTCGTTTTCAAGGCGTGATCGACGCTACTCGCCAACATCGCTTTGCGAAGGGGACGTTCACTCGACCGGATGGCATATTCCATGTGCCTCTTCCCTACCGGCCTGGGGGAGGTGTACCTTGTGCCGCTCTCCGCGGCCGCTCCCGTCAGGTGCTCGGCGGAAGGACGTACTCCTTGGCGATCTGCCCGATGTACTCCCGGGTCTGGTCGGCGTTGAGCGCCTGCGCTCTGAGGTGCTCGTACATCACGGTGTAGCTCTGGACGTCGTTCGCCTTCTCCAGGTACAGGTCGCTGGTGACGCCCTCCAGATAGACCACGCTGGAGTCGGCGGCGTCGGGGAACTCCAGGATCGCGTACTGGCCGTTCACCCCAGGGTGCGCGCCCATCTCGAACGGCATCACCTGGACGGTGACATGCGGCAGTCGGGACGCCTCGGCGAGGTACTCCAGCTGCTCGCGCATGATCTGGCGGCTGCCCACGACCCGGCGCAGCGCCGCCTCGTCGATGACCACCCACAGCCGCAGCGGGTTTTCGCCGGAGTTGATCCGCTCCTGGCGGCGCAGCCTGACCTGGACGCGCTTTTCGATGTCGGTGGGCGCGGCCTCGGGCAGCGCGCCGCCGATGACCGCCTCCGCGTACGACCGGGTCTGCAGCAGTCCGGGCATGATCTGCGGCTCGTACACGCGCAGCGACGCCGCGTCGGTCTCCAGGCCGATGTAGACGCTGTACGGGATGTCGCCGAAGGCGTGCCACCAGCCCTGCTGGCGGGAGTCCTTGGCCATCTGCATCAGCGAGTCGACGATCCGCGGATCCTCGACCTCGTACACCCCGCAGAGGTCGCGGACATCGCGCTGGCTGATGCTGCGGCGGCCGTTCTCCAGGCGGCTGATCTTCGACTGGGAGACCAGCAGCCGCTCCGCCACCTCCTCCGCGGTCATGCCCTTGAGCTCACGGAGCCTGCGCAGCTCCTGGCCCAACCGGCGTCGCCTGACGGTGGGATTGACGTTGGACGCCACGGGAGTGCACCTCCGACTTGTACCGCTGTTTGTCCAGCAGCCTGCCACCCCAGGCCCGGCGCGCGCTGGGAAATCACCACAGAGGGTCCCGGCCCGAGCACAAGACGTGCGCGGGAGTGTGAGCGGGGTGGCGGGCGCGGCCCGTCCGGCGGCCGGCCCGCCACCCCGCGCGCATGTGCGGCTCCCGAACCGGGTCTGGGGACCGCGGTGCGTCCGGTGAAGTGCGGTGTGGTGCGTAGGTACTGCTGCGGTGCGGTGGTGCTGGTGTTGCCTGGTGCGGCTGATCAGTGAGCCACGGCGCGGGCCATGCCCGCACGCCGGGACTGTACGGGGACGCCGCTGGGCTCGTGGCTTCCCCGGCCGGGCGCGGGAGCGCGCCGCGGCTGGGCGGCGACGCCGTTCTGCACGTCCATGACGGCGTGCGCGACCAGTCCGCCCATCGGGTCGTGCCTGATCAGATCCCGGAGCCGGGAGCGGCTGGACCGCCCCTCGTTGCCGGGATACAGGTGCTTGCCGAGCCCCACCGCGTGGGCCAGGGCGGCCAGCGCCGCGGTCCGCGGGTCCGGCGGCACGCCGGTGCGGATCGCGCTGTCCAGCCGGGTCCTGATTTCCCGGCTGATGGCCGTGTCCGTCGCCTGGTAGCGAGTTGTCGGCAGCACCCCGCACATCTGGCCGGGCACGGCGTGCACCATGCCGCACCGCTCCAGATGCGTGAGGTAGGTCTGGCGCAGCCCCAGCCGGGGCCCGCCGATCCAGTGCACCGCCCGCACCGGACTGCCGCGCCGGCGCAGCAGTTCGAGCGCGGAGTCCAGTGTTGGATCTCCTGTCGGCCGTGGCAGTACCACGGCGATACGATCCCCGTCTGGGGCTATCCGTCCGGCCAGGGCCAGCTCGACGAGCTGTGCCCCGGCGAGACCGAGGTCGAGCGACTGCGGCTGCGCCGTGGTTCCCGTGGCCGGGTCCAAGGCGAGCAGCAGAAGCTCCTCCGGAATTGTTCTGCGGCTCCTGCCCATCCATGCCTCCCCGCGTGGATGAATGACAGGGTGACCCCTCTCACAGTTGTCTGTCGAGAGTGCCTGGGGGGTTTGTACGGGAACCAGTAGGTATGTCGTTCTCGTCTTGCTGATGAAGGAGGCCCGGCGGGGGACGCGGGGAACCGATGCCGCAGCGTGGCGGTGAGGGGGACCCGTGGTGGGCCGGGAAACTGGTATAGCGATGGGCAGCGGGACGTGATGCCACGAAGGGTGGCGCGCGTCCCGCGCAATGTGCGTGAGGAGGCACCGGTGGCGGGTGAGTCCCCCGACAGTTCGGAGCAGCGGGAGTCGTCGGGGGAGGCGACTCCGGGCGAGCGCGACCCGCGACTCGCGGTTGTTCGGGAGGCCCCGGCGGAAGAGCCGGCGGAGGCCGAGGAGGGCCAGGAGGCCGGGCAGGACGAGGCGTTGAGCCGTCCGGCGTCGGATGACGATGGCGGCTCCGCCGAGTCCGAGGAAGGCGAGTCCGAGGAAGGCGAGTCTGACGAAGGCGAGTCTGACGAAGGCGAGTCGGACAAGGGCGAGTCTGACGAAGGCGAGTCGGACAAGGGCGAGTCTGACGAAGGCGAGTCCGAGCAGGACGGGGCCCGCGCGGCCAAGTCCGACGAGGATGAGTCCGACGAGGCCAAGGGTGACGCCCGGCTGCGCGCGGCAGTTGCCGCATGGGTGGCGGGCGAGGACTCGTCCGGCGAAGACGCCCCGGCGGACAAGGCCGAGGCATCGGAAGGCCCGTCCGAGGACGATCCGAAGTCGGTTGAGGGCGAGCCGTCTGCGGAGGGGGCGGAGCCTGCCGAGGGCGAGCCGTCTGCGGAGGGGGCGGAGCCTGCCGAGGACAAGCCGTCTGCGGAGAGGGCGGAGCCGGCCGAGGACAAGCCGTCGGCTGACGAGCCGTCCGCTGGCAAGCCGTCCTCGGACAAGCCCGAGGCGGAAGCCGCGAAGCCGACTGCTGACGATGACGAGTCATCGCCGTCGTCCGGAGGCGATCTGCCGAAGCAGCCGGTGTCCGGCGCGGAGGGAGACGGCGCGCAGGCGTCGGAGGCGGGGCAGTCTGAGGACAAGAGCGAGTCCGAGGCCGCCGTGAAGGCGGTGGACCAGCCCACCGCCGTCTTCAAGACCGTCAAGCCGTCGCGCTCGGCTGACGAGACGGCCGTGGACCAGGCGACGGCCGTCTTCCAGGCGGTGAAGCCGTCTGAGGCGAGCGCTGAGGAAGCCGGGCGCGAGAAGGCCAAGCCGGAGGAGGCCGAGCCCCAAGAGGCCGAGCCTGCGAAGGCCGAGCGCGAGACGGCCGTGGACCAGGCGACTGCCGTCTTCAAGGCGGTGAAGCCGTCCGAGGCGAGCCCTGAGGAAACCGGGGCCAAGGAGGCCGAGTCCGGGAAGGCAGAGTCCGGAAAGGAGACGGCCACGTCCGACGCGGCCGAGCCCGGGAAGCCCGTGGACCAGGCGACGGCCGTCGTCAAGGCCGTCAAGTCCGAAGCGAGTGCCGAGGAAGCCGCGGCCAAGGAGGCCAAGTCCGAGAAAGCCGTGGACCAGGCGACCACGGCGCTCAAGGCCGTGCGCCCGCCGACCGCTCCGCCCGCCCCCGCGGAGGAGGACTCCGAGCGCACCAGCCAGTTCGTCCCGCTGAAGTCCCTCGACGACGCCCCGCGCAAGGCCCCACTGCCGCCCGAGACCGAACGCCCCAAGCAGGACCAGGGGCAGGAGACCCTGCCCCCCGAGACCGAGCGCACCAAGCAGCAGCCGCTGCCCCCCGTGCCGCCGCCGGGAGAGCCCGAGCCGCTCGACCTGCTCGCGCAGCTGACCAACACCCCGCCGCCGCCCGAGACCCCGCTGCGGACGATCGTGCGCCGGATCAAGATCTGGACGCCGCTCGCCGTGCTCCTCGCGATCATCTTCTCGGTGGTGCAGGCAGTGCGGTCGCTGCCGGACCCGGCGCTCGACCTCACCGCGCCCGCGACCTACGCGTTCGACGGCTCCAAGCCGAGCGTCCCGTGGCCCACCGAGGGCCAGGCCGTCCTCGAGGTCGACGGGCTCGGCAGCCTCGGCTCGTACGGTGAGCAGAAGCCCGTGCCGATCGCGAGCGTGGCGAAGGTGATGACGGCGTACGTCATCCTGCGCGACCACCCGGTCAAGACGGGCACCGACGGCGCGATGATCGACGTCGACGGGCAGGCCGCCGACGACGCCAAGCTCGGTGCCGACGGTGAGTCGGTCGTGGAGGTGGCAAAGGGCGAGAAGATCACCGAGAAGGAGGCGATCGAGGCCATCATGATCGCTTCTGCGAACAACATCGCGCGGCTGCTCGCCCGTTGGGACGCGGGCTCCGAGGAGGCGTTCGTCAAGAAGATGAACGACACCGCCAAGAAGCTCGGGATGAAGAACACCACGTACACCGACCCCAGCGGCCTGCGCGAGCAGACCGTGAGCACCGCCGCGGATCAGGTGAAGCTGGGCAAGAAGGCGATGGACGACCCGCTGTTCCGGGAGGTCGTGCGGATGCCGGAGTACATCGACCGCAAGGGGGCCAAGCACCGCAACTGGAACGGTCTGGTCCCGCTGGACGGTGTGGTCGGCATCAAGACCGGTACGACCTCCAAGGCCGGCGGCAATCTGCTGTTCGCGGCCGAGAAACCGGTCGGCGGCACCACGCAGTTGATCATCGGTGCGGTGCTGGGCCAGCACCAGGCGCCGATCATCGACACCGTGCTCGCGCAGAGCAAGAAGCTCATCGACACGGCGCAGGACGTGCTCGTCTCCCGGACCGTCGTGAAGAAGGGCGATGTCGTCGGCGTGGTCGACGACGGTCTCGGCGGCCGGACTCCGGTCGTCGCGACCCGGGATGTGTCGGCGGTCGGCTGGTCCGGTCTGACCGTGGATCTCGCCCTGACCGACAGCGGGAAGCCGATCCCGCACGAGGCGAAGGCCGGTACCAAGGTCGGCACGCTGACCGTGGGCAGTGGTCCGGGCCAGGTGAAGGTGCCGGTGGCGCTCCAGAAGGACCTCGTGGAGCCGGGCTTCGGCAGCAAGCTGACCCGTATCGTCTGATACCCCAGCGGCCTCGCGGCGGCCCCGGCGCACTCTCCAGCGCCGGGGCCGCGTCAGACGGCTGTGCGAACGGTGAAGAAGGTCGTGGACGCCTACGCAACGCTGCATGCCCTGGTGCGGGCGGGCCGCTTGGGTCCGCAGACCCATGCGATCCCACCGCAACCGTCGGCCGGTGTGATGAGTCCATCTGGGCAGGACTGGTTGTCGGGGGAGCAGGGGGTAGGAAGCCATGGGAGCAGCAGGAGACATACGCCGTCGGGCGGCCGCGGCACTCGGGATCGCCGGGGTGGTGCTGCCGCTGTCCGTCCTGAGCGGCACGCCCGCACAGGCGGCGTCGTGTACCACGAGCACCGGGCCGTATCAGAAGCAGGCCGAGAAGTTCCTTGGCCTGCCGGTTGACGGCAGGCAGTCGCCCGGCGACTGCACCGCGATTCGCGCGTTCCAGACCAAGCACGGCATCAGCCCGAACATCGGCTACGCCGGGCCCATCACCTGGGGAGTGATGGACCTGATGAACCAGCAGAAGGCTGCCGGCAGCAATCCGAACAAGGCCGGGAAGTGCCCGACCAACAAGGGCCGCATCGCCTGTGTCGACCTGACCCGGCAGCTCAGTTGGATCCAGGACGGCGCGAGGCTCGCCTACGGCCCGGTGCCGGTGCGGACGGGCCGGAACGGCTTCGAGACCCGCACGGGCGCGAAGAAGATCTACTGGCGCAACATCGACCACTGGTCGACGCTCTACAACGTCCCCATGCCGTACAGCCAGTTCTTCGACGGTGGGCAGGCGTTCCACTCCATCAGCGGCAGCGTCTGGTCGCCTCCCGGCTCGCACGGCTGCGTGAACATGCGCAAGGGCGACGCCCAGAAGTACTGGAACATGCTCAGGAACGGTGACGACGTCTTCGTCTACGGCCGCAAGCCCGGCACCTGAGCCGGGCAGGGGCTTCTCGGGTCGCGCCGCGCCTCTGGTGTCCCCCATTCGGGCGATAGTGTGACGTGGGAGGTGGCTGCCCACCAGCGTGATGGCTGCTGAACTCCGTGACGGGACGCATCTGTTCGTTGATGAACCGGAGTCGGCCATCGATATTGCGCAGAGGGTGGACACGGCCCCGGCTCCTGCTCCGGCACGGTCCACGCACATCCCGCGGTTCGCGGCCGCTTTGTCGCCCGCGGCACTGTCGCTCGTGCTGGGACTGTGGGGGATCCGCCGCCAGGGCAGCATCTGGCGCGATGAGGCCGTCACGTACGCGATGGCGCATCGCGGCCTGCACGATCTGTGGCGCACGTTGGAACACGTCGATGTCGTCCACGGTCTGTACTACCTGTTCATGCATGCCCTGTTCGCCACCTTCGGCGGCGCGCACATGACCCTGCGGCTGCCGTCCGTGCTGGCGATGTCGGCGGCGGCCGCGGGCGTCGGGCTGCTTGGACACCGCCTCGCGGGACCGCGGGCCGGACTGCTGGCCGGGCTGGTCTTCCCGCTGATCCCCGTGGTGCAGCAGTACGCGCAGGAGGGCCGCTCCTACGCGCTGGTGTGCGCCATGGTCACCTGGGCGACCTGCCTGCTGGTACGAGCCGCATCCCGGCCCAGCGCCCGGATGTGGACCGGCTACGCCGCCATGATGCTGACCGCCTGTCTGCTCCATGAGTTCGCGGTGCTGGTCCTCCTGGCGCACGGCACGACCCTGCTCCGGTCCGGCCTTCCGCGAGCGGTCGCGAAGGCATGGGGTATGGCGGCCGGCTGGGTGGTCGCCGGCCTGACCCCGCTCGCCGTCTTCAGCATGCGGCAGTCGGCGCAGGTCAGTTGGATAGGGGCGCCCAACCCCGTCGAGCTGCTGGGCTTTATCGTGCTCGCTGTGCTGGGGATCGCCTGTACGCGCACTCCGCCCCCCGCGAGAAAACCGTTCGAGCTCCCGTCGCTCGCCGTGCCGATCCTGGTGCTCCCGACGGCCGTGCTGCTGCTGGTGTCGGTCTTCAAACCGCTGTACGCCGACCGCTACGTCCTGTACTACGCCGTCGGTTTCGCCCTGCTGGCGGGCGCGGAGCTGGACCGGGTCCTCGGCCCGCTCCGCTTGGCCGGCCGCGACGGTCCACCGCCTGCGCGAAAGCTGCGGCGCACGGTGCTGGTGCTGGCGGCCACGCTGACCGTGCTGCTGGGCGTGGGAGCCTATCTGCGTAACCCACAAAGCCGCCTCGACAATGTCACGGCCGTGGCGCACACCGTACGGGAGGTGGGCCAGCCCGGTGACGGCCTGCTCTTCATGCCTTCCCGGCGCCGGGTATGGACGCTGGTGCGGCCCCAGGACTACCGCGGCCTGACCGACCTCGCCCTCGACCAGGGCCCCGTGCCCTCCCACACCTTGTACGGCACCGAGATACCCGCCGACCGGATAGCCGCCCGGATGCTGGCCGCCCGGCGCATCATCGCGGTCCACGACCCGGAAGGAGAACCGCTGGACGAGACCGCCCAGGAGATCGTGAAACGGTCGACGCTGCGCGCCTACTTCCAGGAATGCGGCAGCAGACGGGTCAGGGGAGCGGAGATCACGGTGTACGCACGCCCGGGGCAGTGCTGATCACATCCGCGAACCGCAGACGCCGGAGAGCCGGCCGACGTGCCGCTTGCGGATGTCCTCCTGGAGGCGTTCCAGGTCCCCCAGGATCGTCGCCAAGTCTTCCGGTCTGCTGAGGAACTGCAGGACCTTCTCGTGGAAGACGTTGCGCAGCTCCGGCGGCATCGCGTCGGACGCGTCCAGGCACAGGGTGCCGGCCCCGCTCAGCTCCTTCGCGATCCGTTCGTCGACGGCGTTCCCATACGGTCCCTGGCCCACCTTGTCGCTCGCGGAGAACACGGCCGGGTTGGTGATGTCCGCCCAGGTGCGCTGGGTATCGGGGTCGGCCAGGTAGGCCATCAGCTTCCGGGCCTCGTCGGTCTTCTTGAACATCCCCGCGAAGTCTCCCGAGACCTCCAGGTTGCGCCCCAGCCGGCGGGCCCCGGGCAGGAGCGCGGAGGACAGGGTGAAGTCCGCGTCCTTCGCCTGGTCGCCGTACAGCGCGCGGGCGAACGACCCCGTGTGCTCGAGGGAGCACCCGCGGCTGTTGTCGAAGAGCAGCCCGTTGGATTGCGGCTTGCCCCGGTGATCGGTGATCAGCGCCTGCTTCTCCCCGCCGTGCATGAAGTCGCCCCAGGTCTTCCAGGCGTCCTTCACCCGCTTGTCCGTCCAGCGCAGCTCGCCGGTGGCCCACTGCTCGTACACCTGGGGCCCCCAGCGCTGGAGCAGGATGTCCTCGATCCAGTCGCTGCCGGGCCAGCCCGATGTCGCGTCGGAGCCCATGCCCACACACCAGTTGCGGATGCCGGAGCGGAGTCTGGTGGGGTCCACGCCCTTGCGGTGCCAGACGATGCTCTTCAGGTCCGCCTTGACGGGGATCCAGTACGTGCCCGGCTTGCCGCCCGGGTGAGTCAGCCACGGGTCCTTGTACGCACTCACGTCGATGGCGGCGTCCAGCTTGACCAGGGCGCCGTTGCGGACGTAGTCGGCGAGTTCGCCGGGGCCGGGCAGCACCGCCACATCCGGCGGGGTGCCGGCCTGGACCTCCGCCAGCAGTACCTCGCGCTGCGCGGTGGTGCCCTGGTACTCGACCTCGATCCCTTCCTTGGCGGTGAACCGGTCCAGGATCCGGCGGAAGGCGGTTTCCTCATCGCCGGTCCAGGGTCCCAGGATCGTGACCTGGCGGGGTAAGTCGGCCTGGCCCGTGCAGGCGGCGAGCAGCACCAGGCACAGCGCCGGCAGGAGGCGGGCCAGCAGCCGGGCAGGGTTCCGGGTGGGGCGGCTCATCGCGGCTGGATCCGGTACTCGGCGATGCGCGGACCCATGCCGATGAGGACCAGTACCCCCACGCTCGCCCCGCCCGCGGGTATCCAGTCGATGGCGGCGGCCCGCCCCTCGGTTGCGTCCATGCCCTTGCGCACCTCTTCAGCGGTGAACGTGATGTTACGGCGCATCGTGGTCAGCGTCTGCTCGGTGGGCTCTTCCCCTTTGTCCGTGGCGACACCCATCGCCTTCTGCGACGCGATCAGTGAATTCAGAGCGCTCCGGGCGGAGTTGAGCCGGTTCTGCGTCTGAGCCGCCCACATGGTGGGCCAGAGCGCGGCGAAGATGATGACGGTGGCCGCCGCCAGGAACGGGGCCAGCCGCCGCCGGAAGCGCCGGCGCAGGGTCAGTTGGGCCACCACGAGCAGCACGGCGAGCGTCGCCAGCCCCGTCCACGCGGTGGTCCAGGCCGTCCACAGCAGCGTGCCGAAGGAGGTCTGCCGGAGCAGCACCAGCCGCTGCTTGTCCTGCAGCTTGTCCAGCCGGTCGAGGATGCCGGTCTCGTCGCGGTAGAGGATGGAGCGGGCGGAGGTCAGATACGCGTCGCGCAGCAGCTTGTTGCCCTCGGCCCGGGCGGCCTCGTCGATCGACTCGGTGTAGGCCTTGAGCAGGCCTGGTACGGGCTGGAGGATCTGCCGGCCGGCGGCGCCGGCCACCTGCAGCTCGCCGACCCGGGCCAGGCTCTGGTCGGCGGCCGAGATCTGCGTCTCGTACTGCTCGCCCTTGCCGCGTACGTCGGCGAGGCCGCTGGTGAGGTTCTCGCGCGCCGCCCGGTGCGCGCTCTGCAGCGCGGTCCGGGCCGCGGCCACCTCGCGTATCGCCGGAGAGGTCGTGTCGCGTACCGTCCCGGGATTGCGGTGAACGCCGTGGTAGGCGGCGAACAGCGCGACGACGGTGACGGCGGCCACGGCCAGCAGGGCCCCGCACTGCCACTCGATGAGCCGTCGGGTGCTGATGCGGGATACGGCCTGTCGACCGCTCATGACGCGAACTCGTAACGGCAGCCCGGGCAGAAGTTGGCATCCGCGGGGGAGAGTTCCTCACAGGTCGGCGTCGGGCACTTCTTCGGCGGCCCCGGCGGCCCCGACTGATCCGGCGCTGTGGTGTGGCTGGTGCTGACCAGCAAAGCCTGGATGTGCCGCCGGTCGACCTGCTGCCGCACCGCCACCCGCCCGGCGGCCGCGTCCTCGATCACCACCAGTGGAGCCAGCCGTTCCAGGTGCAGGGTGTCACCGAGCTCGTGGGCGAGCCGCACGGCGGTGCCGAGCCATCGCGCGGCCTGCCCGAAGTCGCCCTCCTGGTGGGCTGCGCAGCCGAGTTGCGCCGCGGTGTTGAGCTCCTGGCAGCGGGCGAAGTGCTCGGCGGCGGCGATGTGGGTGGGCGGTGGCCGTTCCTCGGTCCAGCGCACATCGACCGAACGCTGCGGGGGCAGGTTCACGCCCTCGGCGCGCAGCTCCAGGTCGGCGATACGAGCCGGCTCGTCGTCGTGCGGGGCGGACGGCTGGGTGATGGAGGCGAGGAAGGAGGGGGTGTCCGGCTCGGCCCGCAGCCGCAGTTCGTACCAGCGGGTCTCGTCGCCCCATGCGCCGGTGGGGAAGAGCAGGGCCCCGTCCCCCTCCTCCCGCGCGGTGCCGGTCAGATCCAGCATCGTCGGGTAGAGCTGCCGGAACAGGGTGACGGCGACGCCGCGCCGGCTGCCCACCCGTAGCGTGAGCTCCGGCAGCCGGCGGCTCGTCGAGGTGAGGACGACCGAGCTGAACTGCTCCGACAGCGTGCTCTCGTCGACGACCGCGCTGGCCGTCCCGCGCAGCCGTGACGAGATACGGGTGAGCTGCGCGGCGTCGTACTCGTCGCCGATGCCCACGGTGTCGCAGGTGAACTGCTCGGCGCACGCGTCGAGTACGCGGTCCAGCTCGCCCTCCTTGTCGTGCTCGTCCCTGCCGTCGGTGAGCAGCAGGACGTGCCGCATCGAGGCCTTCTGGCCGTCCAGGAGCCGGCGGGCGAGGTCGAGCCAGGAGGCGATGGCGGTGCCGCCGAAGGCGTTCATCCGCTTGGCGGTGAAGGTGGCGGACGCGCGGGTCCTGGGATCGGCGACAGCCGTGCCGGGGGATCTGGTCTCCACCCAGGGATAGGCCACGCGTGCCCGCTCGGTGCCCTCGATGAGCGCGAAGTGCGTGCCGTCGGGCAGCAGGCTGATGGCGGCGGCCGCGGCCTTGCGGGCTTCCGCGATCTTGATGAAGGGGACCGCCATGGTGCCCGAGCAGTCGATGATGATGATCTCGGCGCGCTCGGGGCTGTGATCGACCGCGGCGCCCAGCCCGGTCGCCCCCACCTTCACAAAGACATGCACCTCGTTGCCGTCGCCGGCCGCGTACTGCAGATCCTGGTAGCTGACGGTCCAGTCGATACGGCCCGGTCTGTCGTTCGGCATCTCCTCAGCCCCCTATCCCCGTTCAACCCGCTCAGATCCTTGGATCGCGATCCATTCACCACCAGGTCCAGGGCCGCAGCCGGTTGGCCCGGTCGATGAGCTCCTCCCGTTTCCGCCGCCTGGTGCCCGGCAGCCAGGCGAGGGCCACCAGGGAACGCGACAGAAGGGCGCGCAGCCCGTCGGCGCTGGGAGGATCGCCCAGCAGCTCGCCGCGCATGTCCTCGAGCCTGGCGTTCGCCTCGTGGCCGGCGCCGCGGATCCAGGCGAGCGCCCAGCCCCGTATCTCGGCGGCCAGCCGGGTGCGTTCGTCTCCCTCCTTCGCACCGCCGTCCAGGTGGAGCCGGGGGAAGCCGGAGATGACGTCCAGCACGTCGTACCAGTCGGGCAGACCTGCGGCCGGCTGCCCTTTACCAGTCATCGGCAGCCGGGCGGCCCGGATGCGGGTCGCGGCGATCTGCGCGGCGTCGTGGTGCCGGGATGCGGGCGGTACGAGGCCGAGCAGGTCGGCTGCGGTGCGCCGGTCCGCGCGGGCGAGATGAATGCGTGCCAGGCCGAAGGCGGCGCTGCCCTGCTGCCGGTTGCGCTGCCAGACGGCGTTGTAGAGCAGCTCGGCGCGGTCCAGGTCGCGACGGAACTCTGCGCAGTAGCCGAGGGCCAGCTTGGGCGCGTGCTCCCCCGGCAGTGCGTCGTAGACCGCTTCGAAGTGGCCCTCGGCGGTCGCGACGTCCTTGCGGGCCAGGGACAGCAGCCCGCTGTGCCAGTCGATCCGCCAGTCGAACTGCCAGTCGGCGTCCGGGGTTTCGGCGCCGAGCAGCGACGTGGCCGCCGTCAGCAGCTCCTCGGCGCTCTCCAGGTCCTCCAGTGCCAACTGGGCGCGCAGCAGCCGGAGTTTTACCTCGACGCTGGGGTTCGGCAGGCCTTCCAGCTGCCGGATGACACCGCGCGGGTCGTGCGAGGCGGACAGCCGCAGCTGCACGATGTTGGCGTCGTCGGGGCGGGCCACCGGTACGGGCAGGCCGGCTGCCACCGCGCACGGGGTGGGGCGTCCGGTGTCCAGCGGGGGTGCGTACGTGTCCTTCGCCGCGCCGGTCAGCCAGTGGTCGACGGTGGGCACCGTGCCGAGGCCGGCGTCGAGCAACGCGGTTGTCGGCTCGAACAGAGCGGAGGGCTCGGTGTGCTGCCGTCCGGTCCGCAGAGACGCCATCTCACGGAGCACTCCGTGCAGTTGGCGGTACATCTCGGCGGCGGACGCGAAGCGCCGGCGCGGTTCGGAGTGGGTGGCCCGGGCGACGAGCCGGTCCAAGGACTCGATGCCGAGGCCCGGCCGGGCGGCGTTCGCCTCGCGCGCGTCGGCCAGGACGCGCAGAGTTCTGCCGACCGTGTACAGGTCGTGGGCGACGGTGGGCAGGCCGCCCGCCAGGGTTTCGGGCGGCGCGTAGAGCTTGGTGTAGACGGGGGCCGTGGTGGTGTCGTCGTCCCGGCGCACCCCGCCCAGGTCGATGACCTTGACCCGGTCGCCGTGGTGGATGACGTTGTCCGGCTTCATGTCGGAGTACACCAGGCGCTTGCCGTGCAGATAGGCCAGGGCTTCGAGGATCTTGCAGCCGTAGCGGACGGCGTGCTCCAGGGTCAGTGGTTCGTCCGGCCCGAGCGGCCGCTGGAGCCGCTTCGCCTCGCGGACGATCTGCTGCAGCGACTTGCCGCCGACGAACTCCATCACCAGGTAGTCGGTCTGGTCGCCGCCCGAGTGGTGGGTGATGTAGTCGTGGATGCGGACGATGTTGGCGTCGTCGAGGGTGATGAGGTGGTTGCGCTCCTCCAGCGCGATGCGCCGGGCCCGCTCGTCGTGCGGGTCGATCTGGCATTTGAGGACAAGCGGCCTGCGGTCGAGCCGGGTGTCGACGCCCAGATAGATCCAGCCCTGTCCGCCGTGTGTGAGGCAGCCGGTCACCTCGTAGCGGCCGCCGTCGAGCAGGTCGCGCGGGCGCAGCTGGGGGCGCAGGGTGTACGGCGTGCCGCAGTGGGTGCAGTAGCCGTCGGCCAGGACCGGGCGCCCCCCGATCGGCAGCCCCACGCGGGTGCCGCAGTTGGCGCAGGTACGGCCGCCGGTGGGCAAGGGCGGATCGTCCACGACGAGGGCTTGCGGGTCGGGGACGGGCAGGGCGGGCAGGGCCAGCAGGTCTCGTTCCTGCTCCTGTTGCCGTTGCCGCTCGGTGTCCAGCTCCGGTGCCGGTGCCGCCCGCATGGCGGCTGTCTGGGACGTCATGCCTCCCCCTCCTCGCCCGGCCAGCCGAGCACGCGGCGCAGCCCCTCGATGTACCGGGCGACCGCCTCCTCGGCGTGGGCCAGGTCGCACGGGGCGATGTGGAGGGCGTCGTACGCGGGCCGGTAGTACGGCGCGAGGTCGACGTCCTCGATCCGGCCGTGGCGCAGTGACAGCTGGCGTCCGGACTCCAGCTCATCGCGGAGCTGTTTGCGCCGCGCCAGCAGGGCGGGGCCGTCCTCCAGCGCCGCCTGGGTCCGTAACAGCGCGCTCTCCGACTCGCGTTCGGCTGCCGCGATGGTGGCTTCGAGCCGCGCCGCCGGCACCTCGGGGTCGGTGCGGTGCACATGCCGCAGTTCGGCCAGCCGCTCCCGCAGCTTCGTCGCCTCGTTGCCCGGCTCGGGCACCCCCCGAAAGCGCAGGGCCAGCTCGCCCAGAGCGGCTTCCCGCCGGGCGAGTTCGTCCAGTTGCTCGCCGAGCCGGGCCATCCGGTGGCGGATCGGGATCTGCGCCCGGGCGGTACGCAGGGCCGCCGAACCGGCGTCCCGGAAGACCAGCAGCAGCCGGCAGCCGCGCTCGGCGAGCAGAGCCAGGAATTCGACGAGCTCGGCGGGGGCGGCCGCGCGGTCCACCCCGACCACGACAACGGTCAGCCGCACCGGCCTCTGCCGCAGCCGCTCGATGGCCAGCGCGGGATCCGGCAGCGGGATGTTCATGCGCTTGGCGACGCGCTCCGCGACCTCGCCCAGGGTGCGGCCGGTGACATCCATGGCCAGGTCGAGACTGCCGACCGGCGGGATGGTCGACGGCGGATCCTGCGCGGCGGCGCGGGCCTGCCCGGCGGACAGCACACGGTCGGCGAGCGTGATCGCGCGCTGCAGGGTCCCTTCGCGCTCCGAACCCTGCTCGACGACCGTCAGATAGACGGCGGGCGCGCCCTCGCCGCGGAACCAGTCGGCGAGCCGCTCGGCGTGGCCGGTGTCCGGCACGGGCGTGTAGCGGTGCGAGGCGAGCGGCGGGTCCACGCCCGGATCGCCGGTCGCCCACTGCGCCACCTGCGGCAGATGCCGGATGACCGTCTCGATCGGGATCATGTAGGTGAGGTCCAGCCGCTGGTTGTCCTGGTGGTCCCGCCAGCGGCTGACGGTGAGGCCCAGGACGCTGGTGACAGAGTCCATGGGAAGGACGGGCCCGCCGCTGAAGCCGCGCCGGGCGGCGTGCGAGGCCTGCTCGGGGTTGAGCTGGGTGCGCTCTCCGAACTGCCGGCTGACGGTGGCCCGGAAGGCCGCACCGAGCGGGCGCTGCTCCGGGTAGCCGCACAGATCGACCAGTTCCCCGGGCGGGGTGGCGACCCCGACCAGCGGGGCGGAGTGCTCCGCGCTCTGCGGGGTGTCGACCTCCAGCAGCGCGACGTCGGCCCGGTCGGTGCGCAGCTCCGGCTTCCAGCAGCCGTGGATCACCCGGGCCCGGGCCGACGGGCTGCCCTCGATCTCCAGGAAGTCGACCGTGACCGGAGTGTGCTCGCCGGGCAGCACATGAGCGCAGGTGAGAACCGTACGGCCGCCGAGCAGCACCCCCGTGCCCAGGATCCGGTCCGTACCCTCCGCGCGGATACGCACCAGCCAAGTCATGCGGTATGCCCGGTAGTTGACGTTCCGCCGAGTCCCGTCCCCCATGCGTCACGAGCATAGGGGTGCATGGTAAGGATCCGTAGACTGATGACGACGGAAAGTGACCGCGGGTTTGGGGGAGGGGCATGTCCAACGATCAGCCGGAGGTCGTGGGCCTGGCCGAGGTCATTCGCACGGTGCGCGAGGACCTGCGGCAGGCCCAGGCCGAGGGGGCGGAGGAGCAGCTGCGCTTCACGGTCGAGAAGGTGAGCCTCGAGATCGCGGTTCAGGTCCGCAAAGAGGGGTCCGGCCGGGCGGGGCTGCGGATCGGTGTGGTCACCGCCGATGCGGGCGGCAGCGTGGCGAAGGACACCACGCACCGGATCCAGGTGGAGCTGAAGCCGCACTGGGGCGACGGCCCCGAGCTGGTGGGCGGGACCGGCGGGCGGCAGCCGGGGGGCGGCAGCTCGGACTGGTGAGGTCTGCCGGGCGGCCGAGTGCCGGCTGCGGGCGGGGCCGGCTCGGTACGGGCCGCGCGCCGCCGATTCGCACCCGGCGCCCGGTCGGCGCACCCTGGAAATGAGAGCCGGCCGGCTGCTCCCTGCGGATCCGGTACGGATGCCGGCCGGCCGAGGCGCGCGAACTGGGCAGGTGAGCTTCCAATGAGCGCTCTCGAAGAGCAGATCGACGTCAGTGTCCCGGCCAATGTGGTGTGGGACTTCCTCCACCGTATGGACACCTACCCGCAGTTCGTCGACGGCGTCCGCGAGGCCCGGTCGGAGGGCCGGAACCGGGCTCACCTGGACGTCGAGGCCGGCGGCCGCGTGCGAGGCATCGATTGCGAGTATGCCGACCGTGGCCAGGGCCGGCTGATGATGTGGCACACGGTGAAGGGCGCGGATCTGTCAGGCACCTTCTCGGTGCTGCCGATCGACGACCAGCACACCCGGGTCCAGGTACGGGTGGAGTACGACCCGGCGAACGTCAAGGACACCTTCGGCGGGCCGAAGGGATTCGCCCAGTCCAGTGCGATTCAGCGGATGGTCTGGGACGACCTGCAGCACCTCAAGCAGCTGGTCGAGGCCTAGTGCCGCGTCAGCCAGGGTTTGCCCCGCTCGCCGCCCTGGCACGGCCGTCTGCTGCGTTGCCCGATCGACCGAGCAGGCCCACTACGAGGCCGATCCGGCGCCTTGCAGCTGACCGCACCAGGTCACCTCGCTGCCGGGCAAACCCTGGCTGACGCGGCACTAGGTCTGTCCGGGCGATCTTTGAGGACCAGCCCGCGGCGTCGGATGCCGGGGGCTCCCCCGGACCGAGTCTGGGGGAGATCGCCCTTGTGCTGGGCGTACTCGGGCGACTCCGGCAACGCAGCGTGGGAGCCCCTCCCAGCGGTAGCTGGGGGAGTGCCGTAGCCGGCGTCGCGGGCCCGAGAAGACCGTCCGGACAGGGGGCCTGGCTCCGGGGGCGGGCCGCAGCGGAGCCGTAACCCGCCGCGTCATGCCGGAACGGCACGAGCCGCCGCACGGCCGGCCGCGCCCGCGGGCCGGCGGCCGAAGGCCGGGTACGTGGACCCGGTCCGGCCGGTCGCCGCGGGCCGTCAGGCCTGCCACACCGGGAACGGCAGGCGAGCTGGTCGGCACTATGCGCTTGGCCGCGAGCACGGGCGTGCGCGCGGCCCGTACCACCTGGACCGCCTGGGTGTCCGCGGGGGCGCGGACGGCTTCGCTCATCCCTGGGTGGCCCGCGCCGCCGCCCGCAGCCCGCCGATCCTGCGGTACACGTAGGCCGGCACCTCCTCCGGGCTGTCATCGGCCAGCGCCCGGACGAGGCCATGGTCGGGGGACAGCCGGCACGCCGGGTCCGTACGGGTGGCGTCGCCGGTGAGGGCGTAGGCCTGACAGCGGCAGCCGCCGAAGTCCTCCTCGCGGCTGGCACAGCTGCGGCAGGGCTCGGCCATCCACTCGGTGCCCCGGTAGAGGGTGAAGGTCGTGGAGTGGTCCCAGATCCATGCCAGCGGATGATCGCGGACGTTCGGGGCGTTCAGCTCCGGCAGCGAGGCAGCCGCCGGGCAGGGCAGGACGGTGCCGTCCGGGGCGACGGTGAGGGAAACGGCCCCCCACCCGCCCATGCACGGCTTGGCGACACCGTCGAAGTAGTCGGGCACGACCCAGACCAGGTCCGGCCGGCCGTCGAGCCGCTCGCGCCAGCGCTCGATGGCGTCCCGCGCCCGGGCGAGCTGGTCCCGCGAGGGAAGCAGCGCGTCGCGGTTGAGCAGGCCCCAGCCGTAGAACTGGGTGTTGGCCAGCTCGATGCGGTCGACGCCCCAGGCCAGGCCCAGTTCCACGATGTCGTCGATGGCGTCGAGATTGTCCCGGTGCAGCACGACGTTGAGGCCGAGGGGGAATCCGGCTTTGCGTACGAGGGCGGCGGCCCGCTCCTTGGCGGCGAACGAGGACGGGCGCCCGGCGATGCGGTCGGAGGCGCCCGGGTCGGCGTGCTGCACCGACAGCTGCACGCTGCGCAGCCCGGCGCCCGCCAGCGCGGCCAGCCGGTCCTCGTCCAGGCCGGTGCCGCTGGTGACCAGCTGGGTGTAGATCCCGGCGGCTTCGGCGGCGGTGACGATCTGTTCCAGATCGCGGCGCAACAACGGCTCCCCGCCCGACAGATGGGTGTGGATGACGCCGAGTTCGCCGGCCTGGCGCATCACATCCGTCCACTGCGCGGTGGTCAGCTCACGCGAGCGCCGCGTCAGCTCCAGCGGGTTGGAGCAGTACGGGCACTGCAGTGGGCAGGCGTGGGTGAGTTCGGCCAGCAGGGCCCAGGGGCGGGCGGGTGCGGTCGTCGGAGCTACGTGGCTCATCGCAGCCAGCCCTCCCGGCGCAGACGGTCGAGGAACAGGGGTACGTCGGTGGTCACGGGCGCGCCGGGGAAGCGTTCGGCCAGTTCCTCCAGGATCCCGCTGACGCTGCGCGTGCCGTCGCACAGGCCGACGACGGTGCCGGCCCGGCCCTCCAGGACAACGACGCGTTCGGGCAGGACCAGAAGGTCAGCCCCGCGTACGGCGTCACGCCGCAGCACGATCGCGGGTGCCAGTTCGGGGCACCAGTCCGCCTCAGGCGCCGCCATCAGGCCGACTCCTGGCGGCCGGCCTGGTCCACAGCGTCGAGGAGCGACCACAGCACATCGCACTTGAAGGAGAGCGCGGCCACGGCCTGTTCCTGTTCGGCCCGGGTGCGGGCCCACTCCAGGACCAGGTCGAGCGCCTCGGCGCTGTCCCGCCGGCCCTGGGAGACCCGGGTGCGGAAGTAGGCGAGCCCGTCTGCCTCGATCCATGGGTAGTGGCGCTCGAAGGCCTCGATACGGGTGCGCATCAGGTCCGGCGCGGACAGTTCGGTGAGTGAGGCCGCGACCGCTTCGAGGGGTGAGCGCAGCCGGCAGAAGTTGACGTAACCCTCAACCGCCAGCCGTACGCCCGGCAGGACGGTCTCGGCGGAGAGCAGGGTCTCGCGGCCCAGCCCCGCCGCCTCGCCGAGCCGCAGCCACCGCTCGATGCCGCCGTCGCCCTCCTCCTGTCCGTCGTGGTCCTGGATACGGCGCAGCCACAGGCGCCGCAGCCGTGCGGAGTCGAACTTGGCAGTGATCAGCGCGTCCTTCACGGGGATGTGGCGCTGGTAGTGGAAGCGATTGGCGATCCAGCGGCGAAGTTCCGCCGGGGTCAGATCGCCGTTGTGCATGCGCAGGTTGAAGGGGTGGCGGTCGTGGTACCGCTCCTCCCCCACCGCGCGCAGTCGTGCCTCGAATTCGGCGGGGCTCCAGGGCTCCGCTTCTGTGGCAAGGGCCGTGGTCACAGTTCGATCACCATCCCGTCGTGCGCCACCTCGAGGCCCAGCCGGGCGAGCCGCTTGTGCTGCGGTGCGGCCGGGTCGACGAGGGGGTTGGTGTTGTTGAGGTGGGTGTAGAGACAGCGGGCGGACAGCGGCGCGAGCAGTCCGGCGGTGCCGCCGGGCCCGTCGATGGGCAGATGTCCCATGCCTGTGGCGGTGCGCGAGGAGATGCCGGTGCGGCGGGGCTCCTCGTCGTCCCAGAAGGTGCCGTCGACGATGACGCAGTCGGCTTCGGTGACGGCCTGGTGGAGGCAGTCGGGCCAGGCGGCCAGCGCGGGGGCGTAGATGACGGACGCTCCGGTCGCCGGGTCGTACAGCCTCAGTGCGATGACCCACGCCTCGTCGTCCGGCGCGTCGGCCGCGTACCGCGGGCGCTTGCCGGACACCGGGATGCCGCTGATCTGCACGGCGGACGCCCGGTCACTCGGCGACCCGGAGGCTCCGGTGAGCGGTTCCGCGCCGCGGCACGGCAGCTCCCGCCAGGTCATGGTGGTGTACGGGGTCAGCACCTCGCCCAGGTGCAGGCGGGTCCGGAGGGCCTGGCGGACCGGGGGCGTGGCAAGGACTTCCAGGCCGTCCGCCTCGCGCAGCCGGGCGATGCCCAGGGTGTGGTCGAGCTCGGCGTCAGTGAGGACCAGTCCGGCCAGGGGTGTCTGCCGGGGCCCCGGGCCCGGGTGAAGGTTCGGGTGGGTCTCGATCTGGTCGCCGATGTCGGGGGTCGCATTAACGAGGTACCAGCGGCCCTCGCCCGCTTGGACGGCGAGCGAGGCGTGACGGCGGCGCCACTGCGGATGGGCGCGTGCCCCGGAGCATCCGGGGCACGCGCAGTTCCACTGGGGAATTCCGCCGCCGGCCGCGGTGCCGAGCACCTGCAGCAGCATGGCGGCGGACTATCGGGCGTTGAGCGAGTAGGCCGTGACCTCGAGCGCGGTCTCGACGACCGAGTACTCAGGGGTCTGCCAGGAGTTGTCCTCCGTGGTGCTCTGGGTGAGCTGCTCGGTGTGCTCCATGGATTCGGTCATGGCTGCTACCTGCCTTTCGGGTTGGGAATTACTTGATGGTCACCTTGAGGATGAGGTCCTGGCCCGCCCCGCGTCCGTTGGTGCTGAGCCAGAGTTCATCCGCGCCGGGGACCTTGGCAATGGCGCGCAGCCGTCCGTAGGCGCCGTTGTAGTAAGACGTCGCCGTACCGACACTCTGTCCGTCACTGCCGATCGGCATCCGCCACAGCCGCTGTCCGCGCAGCGTCGACACGTAGATGACGTTGCGCACGATCGCGAGCTGCGCCGGTACGCCGACTTCGGGAGCCCATACCTTCTTGGGGTTGGTCATGCCCGCGACGCTGCAGGCGCCTTCGCACTTCGGCCAGCCGTAGTTGGCGCCGGGCTTGATCAGGTTGAGCTCGTCATAGGTGCTCTCACCAATTTCGGTTTCCCACAACCGTCCCTGCGCATCCCAGGCGAAACCCTGGGGGTTGCGGTGGCCGAGGCTGTAGACACGGTTGCCGAAGGGGTTGCCGGGGGCCGGAGCACCGGTCTTGGTGATCCGCAGGATCTTTCCGTTGAGCGAGTTCTTGTCCTGCGGCGCATTGCTGAGGTGGGCATCACCGGTGGAGACGTAGAGGTATCCGTCGGGACCGAAGGCGATTCTGCCGCCGTTGTGGTCTCCGCCCCTCGCGATTCCGCCGAGCACGACGGTGTAATTGCTGAGCTTGTTGCCGTCGAAGCTCATCTTCGCGACGCGGGTGCCGTTGGCGACGGTGTGTACGAAGAACACGTCCTTGTCGGTCGTGCCGTTCCAGGTCGGCGAGGGCGCAACACCCAGCAGCCCGCCGGTGCCGGCCGGCTTGGCGGGACCGGCGACCGTGTACGGCACCTTGCCGATCAGCTTCTTGGAGCCGTCACGCCCGAGGCGGTGCACCCGGTATGTGTGGCGTTCCGTCGTCAGCGCCGACTGCCCGCCCGGGAGGAAAGAGATGCCCCAGGGACTCGTCCAGTTGGTGGAGAACGTGGTGGTGACCGGGGCGCCCGCGAGCTGTTCGGTGGCTGTCATGGCCGCCGGCCGAGTGACCTGCGTGGCCTGCGTACCCTCCGGGGCCGCCGGCTGAGTGATCTGCGTGGCCTGCGTACCCTCCATGGCCGCTGCCGGCCGGCCCTGCGGCACCTCCGGGCAGGGAGTGCTCTTCAGCCAAGGGAAGCTGAAGAGCAACTGGATGCCCGGGAAGCTGCCGACGGGCTGGTAGCAGACCGGCGACGGCGCCGCGCCGGGCCCGGACGGTGCCTCCTGGGCCTTGGTGCTCGGCGCCGCGGCTGCCGACGGCAATTGGAGGACGCTGGCCGCCAATATCGCGGCCAGGGTGGTCAGCGAAGCTACACCGGGGCGTGCTGAACGCAGCGCCGAACGCACTGAACGTGCCATGCCGACACCTTTCGTTTTCTCGGCGTGGCCCCACGAATGCCAGGAAGAGGTCTGCAAAAGCGGGCCACGAAACGGGTCAGCTGTTGGGGTGCTGCGCGATCCGGGAGTTCGCTGAACAGGAACAGAACGGCTGGAGCACCGCAACTGCTTTCTGAACCGAGTCTTGACCATGTGGAACAGGTGCGCCGACCGGAGCTAGTCCATTGGAGGTGGAGCACTTCCCACGGCCCGCATGACCATGCCATTCACCGTGTCTGATGACGCGACGTCAGATATCAGTAGCGAACCACCGGTTATCCCGGTTGCACGCCGCATTGCCACGCCGCATGCCACTCCCGAGTCAAAAGCTGGTCAAGCGTGCGTCACCTGATGTGAATCGGCCCGCCGCAGGCAGGTTCAGCTGATCGTTACCCTGATGATCTTTTCTCCGCCGGACCCGTGCCCATTGGTGCCCACCCAGAGCTGATCCGCACCCGGGACCTTGGCGACGCCTCGCAATCGGCCATAGGTTCCGTTGAAGTACGAGGTCGCCGAACCGACGGCCTCGCTGTTGCCGGCGATCGGAATACGCCACAGTCGTTGTCCGCGCAGCGCCGACATGTAGATGACGTTGCGAACGATGGCGATCTGGCTGGGAGTCGCATTCACCGGAGCCCAACTCATCTTGGGATTGGTCATGCCCGCGACTCCGCAGGTGCCTTCACAGGTCGGCCAGCCGTAATTGTTCCCGGGCTTGATCAGGTTGAGTTCGTCGGCCTTGCTCTGCCCGATCTCTGCTGACCACAGCCGTCCATTGCGGTCCCAGGCAAGGCCCTGGGGATTGCGGTGGCCGTAGCTGTAGACCCGGGTGCCGAAGGGATTGCCGGGGGCCGGGGCGCCGGTTTTGGTGATCCGCAGGATTTTCCCATTGAGCGAGTTCTTGTCCTGCGCGAGGTTGGCCTGGGAGGAGTCGCCGGTGGAGACGTACAGATATCCGTCGGGGCCGAAGGCGATCTTTCCCGCGTTGTGCCTGATGCCCTTGCGGATTCCGCTGAGAACGGTCTGGTACCCGGTGAGCGTACGGCCGTCGTAGCTCAGCTTGGCGACACGGGTGTCAGCGGACGTGGTGTGCATGACGAACACGGCCTTGTCGGTCGTGCCGTTCCACGTCGGGGAGGGGGCGATACCCAGCAGCCCGCCGTCCTCCGCGGGCTTCACTGTGAACGGCACCGCGCCGACCAGCTTCTTGGAGCCGTTGAGGGCGACGCTCCAGACCTTGGACGTGTTGGCCTCGGTCACCAGTGCGGACTTGCCGTCCGGCAGGAAGCTGAAGGTCCACGGCGACGTCAGAGCCGTGGTGAGCGTCCCGACGCTGGACGGCACTCCGCCGTCGACAGCGCGGGGAACGGGCCGGGCGTTCGCGGTGGCCCGGGAGGTGGGGGTGGCGGATGCCGCGGTCGCCGGCGTCCCCTCGACCAGGCCGGGGGCGAGCAGAGCGGCGATGGCGGTGAGTGAAGCGATGCCCGGATGGGCGCGAAGCAGCGTTGAGCGCGCCGAACGTGACATTCGGATTCCCGTCCTAACGTGTGTGGGGCAATGTCATTGCCAGACAGGGACCTGACGACCGTGCCTGATCCATGTGATCCGTTTGCGGTGCCGTACGTCCGGAATTCACGCGCGAAGGGAAGAACCCGGAGCGCGGCGATTGACTGTCCAAGAGTCTTGACCGCGCCCCCGGGCGTGCCCACTTTCGTTGACCCATCCTGCCGAGGGCATTCACTCTCGCCGCGGGCCTCGTACCGAGCCGGTACGCGGAACGCCCGGGACCTTGATCGGCCCGGGCGTCCTCGCTGATGCCCTCGGCGGGATGCCGCCCTGCGACTGTGCTGGATACGTGCCCAGTTCAGACCTGCTGCGGCACGGCCCTCCGCGCTGCGCCGCGGCGGGCGGCCCAGGTGCGGTGAACGAAGGTGTACACGGTCAGAAGGGCGAAGCACACGATCTGCATAGCCAGCCGGAACCGATCACACCCCCAGCCACCAGACCGGCGAGATGGAATAACGACAGCCGGCGCTGTTCGTCTTCGTCCGGCTCTTCAGGCGGGTGAAGGCCCGCTCGGCCGGCCCCTGAGCGTTGTTGCTCAACTGCCTTGGATTATCGGGGGGTTCGCGAACGACTGGCGGGACGGCCGCTGAGGTCTGATCAGCTGGTCATGAGTGGCCTTGGGGCGTTGTACGCGGTACGCCGAGGTGCAGGACGGCTGCGCTAAAGCGTGGGGACGGCGAGTTCACGGCCGCGGTAGAACGCTTCCCGCTCCTCGACGATGTATGGAGCCATGGCCTCACGCCGCCGCGCCTCACCCTCGGAGTTCCGCCAGGCATCGCAGGCCTCCTTGGAATCCCAGAACGACACCCCGATGATTTCCTGCCCGTCCTCGGACCAGTACGCGTAGGCATGGCGCAGGCCCTGGGGATAGGGAGCCGGCCGCCAGGCCCTCTGGAAGTCCTCCAACATGCCCGGCTTGATGCGGCGCGTTGTCATCCAGACGAAGTGCTCCTCCATCGTGGCCTCCACTCGACCGAATGCTCCGCTCGACGACGCTCTCAGACCACCGTATGGTCGCGGAGCCGGTTCCGCCTCTGCGAGCTGCGCCGCATACGGCTCCGAAAGGCCCGCTGGGGCTCTTGGTCAGGGCCTCACGGCAGGGCCCTGGCCCTCAGGGAGCGGAGTTCGGGCCGGTTACCGGTGTGACGTACTGTGCGACGCCGGCGGTCGTTCGGCCCATCAGCCGCCGAAGCCAGCCGCCCTCCGGACGTTCGCCCCTGACCAACTGCCGATAGCCGGGCTCCCAGTCCCAGACGGCGAAGGCGGTGCTGCTGATCCGGTGGATGCTGCCGTCCAGCCGGTCCACCAGGTACAGGCTCCCAGGGATCAGCTGGTGGCTGCGGTCGCCGGTGCGCACGAACTCGGCGCTGTCCACGCTCACCGCCCAGCACAACGGATGCTCCGTCACCCCTGCGACCGCCGTCTCCGGCATAGCGGGTTCGATGGACCGGGCCTGCTGGTTGAGCTGCTCCACCAACGCCTCGATCAGGCGAAGGGCGGGCTCCTTGTCAATCATCCGCACATCATGGCGGACGGCGTCGGAGGCGGTCGGCGGGCAGGGTTCATGGCCGCGCACCTCCTGTGGACGAAGCCCACACAGATGACGTCGGTGCCGGCACGACGCGGAGGATTCCTCCCTCGTGACGCGGAGGATTCCTCCCTCGTATGGCGGACGGGGCCTACTCCCGTACGCCGGAAACGCGTTCACCGCAAGTTCACTTAAGATGGTCGGGTTGTGTGACTTGCGTCACAGAAGTGCCACCGCGTCAGGGAACCTCGCGGTGCGCTCGGTGGCGTGGCGCCGATGGTGGGTTGGGACCGGCGCGCGTACGCCGGGCTGCTGGGGCCGGGATTTCCGCAGGTTGGGTGACCTGTCATGGAATGGTCAACCATCCCCCATTCAATGGCTGATTCTCACCCTTCGCGGCGTGCCCGTGGCCGGAGGGCCCTCGGCGCACCAAGTGAAGTTTGTGGATCTCGAGTGAAGGGGTTGTGTCGATGCCCTACATTCCTCGCTGTCTGCGTCGCTCATGGCGTCTGGCAGGCAACTCTGTGTGATCAGGTTCGTGGGGGGCCCCGTTCATGTCGAGCTTCTTCGACGTTTTTTGGTCATGGCTGGTGGAAGCGGTCGGTGAGACATCCTGGCGGGATGTCATGCCACTGGGCATCGCCGGCGTCTTCGTCTGGGGACTGTGGCTCTACCGGGCGGTGCTGTCCCGGTTCGCCCGGCCCGTGGTGAACAACTTCCGGACGACCACTTCCGTGGTGGTCCCGGCCTACCGGGAGGATCCCGGCATCCTGCTGGACTGCCTGGAGACCTGGCTGGCGCAGAACCCCACGGAGGTGATCATCGTCCCGGACCTGGAAGACCACGAGGTGCTGCGCCGTCTGTCGCAGGTGACCGACTCCCGTGTGCGCGTGCTGGCGTTCGAGCACCGCGGCAAGCGCTCCGCGCTGGGGGTGGGCATCCGGGCCGCGGCGAGTGAGGTCGTCGTGCTGGTGGACTCCGACACCCGCTGGGAGCCGGGGCTGCTGGACGCGGTCCAGATGCCGTTCGCCGATCCCATGGTCGGCGGGGTCGGCACCCAGCAGAACGTCTACCGGCGCCGCTCCAGCGTCTGGCGGCGCATCGCCGACTGGCTGGTCAACCTCCGCTACTACGACTACGTCCCGGCCATGGGGCGCGCGGGTGCCGTCGCCTGCCTCTCCGGCCGTACCGCGGCGTACCGACGGGCCGCGATCATGCCCGTACTGACCAACCTGGAGGACGAGTTCTTCCTCGGCCGCCGCTGCGTCGCGGGCGACGACGGCCGGCTGACCTGGCTGGTGCTGGCCTCCGGATACAAGACGGTGCACCAGTCCTCCGCCCGCGCGGTGTCGATGTTCCCGTCCTCCTTCCGGGCCTTCGTCAAGCAGCGCGTGCGCTGGAGCCGCAACTCCTACCGCTGCTACCTGACCGCCCTCTACAAGGGCTGGCTCTGGCGGGTGCCTCTGGTCACCAAGATCACCGTGCTGCAGATCCTGCTCACCCCGGTGACGATGGGCATGGCCCTGGGATACCTCCTGTTCAGCCGTCTCGAACTGACCGGCCGAGGCGTGACGCTGGCGCTGTTATGGCTCCTCGTCGGACGCGGCTTGCGTGGTTACTCGCACCTGCGCAGGCACCCGCAGGAGCTGCTCCTGCTGCCGCTGCTCGCCGTCGTGGTCGTCATGATCTCCCTTCCGATCAAGCTGTACGCCTTCGTCACGATGAACAAGCAGGGCTGGCTCACCCGCAGCAGCAGCACCATCGGCGGCGAGGGACAGGACTCCGCGTCGCTCGGCGGTACGACGCCGACCACCGCTACGTCCGGCATGGGGGCACTGCAGTCATGAACCACCAGATCCACTTGATCCAGCAGAACGACCCCACCGGCCCCGTGCGCCCCCGGCGCCTCGGCCCGGTGCTCCGTGCCGCCGCCGTACTGCCCGTGGCCACCGCGCTGCTGCTCGCCCAGCCGGCCCCCGCCTTCGCCGCCGAACGCCAGCCGACGTCGCGGTTCACCCCCGAGGAGTCGGAGACCCAGGCCTCGCTGGTGGCCGCCGAGGACCACCGGCTCGACCAGGTCCGTGCGGTGGCGGCGATCGCCCCGCTCAAGGGCCCCCAGTGGCAGCGGCCGTACCGCCTGGACACCGGCAGCGGCTACACGCTCGTACTCACCGAGCGCAGCAAGCCCTACACCATCTCCGATCTGCTGGAGCTGGCGCCGCAGACGTTCGTACGCAGATCGGACGGCTCGTATCTGCTGACCGAGAACATCTATCTGAACTCCGGTGCCAAGCTCAGGCTGTCCAACCCCGGCGGGCTGACCCTGCACATGGCCAGCAGCAGCCAGGGCTTCGTCTCCATCGTCTCCTTCGGCGGCCGGATCATCCTGGAAGGTACGGCGCAGGCACCGGTGCACGTCAGCAGCTGGGACATCCGCAAGAACAGGCCGGACACCGACGTCCGGGACGGGCGGGCGTATGTGCGCGCCATCGGCGGACAGTTCACCATGAGCTACACCAAGATCGCCGACCTGGGGTTCTGGAGCGGCCGCACCGGAGGGCTGAGCCTGACCGGTACGGACCGGCCCAACACCGGCAGCGTCAGTGGCCCGGACACCCCCACCAAGGACGACCTGGACCACCTCAGCAGCAGCGGTGTCCTGGCCGGCTCCTCGGGCAACCTGACCACCCCCGACAGCCGCTTCACCACGCCCCAGCTGTCCTACGTCTCCGCGGAGATCAAGCACTCCACCATCTCCGGCAACGTCTACGGGATGTTCGTCTCCAGCGCCACCGGCGTCACCATCAACTCCACCAGGATCGAAAGGAGCCAGCAGGACGGCATGGTGCTGCACCGCTTCGTCACCAACGCGGTCGTCGAGGACACCACGTCCCGGGACAACGGGGGAGACGGCTTCGTGCTGGCCCGCGCCACCCAGCAGGTCCGCGTCACCGGTTCCCGCGCGGTGGGCAACGACGGCAACGGCTTCACGATCAGCGGCCGGCCGCTCGCCCACGGCCCCTCCGCCTCCGGCGAGTCCGTGAGCAGCTACGGCTCCAACTCCGTGTCCAGCAGCACTGCCCGTGACAACGGGCACTACGGCATCGAGGTCATCGGCGGCGCGGATGTCGGCGTGCAGGACAACCGGGTGATCGGCGGCGACATGGGCATCGTGGCCCGCCGGGACACCGAGAAGGTGGCCATCACCGGCAACCACCTGATCGACCAGTCCCGCCAGGGGATCTCGGTGCGCGACGGGGTGACGGGCGCCACGGTCACCGGCAACATCGTCGAGCACACCGAGACCGCGGTCTACGTCCGGGACTCCGTCGCCGAAGTGCGCGGCAACACCGTCCAGAAGGCCGGCAACCACGGTGTCTCCTTAGTGGGTGGTATCGGCGGGTCCACGGTCTCGTACAACGTCATCGCCGGCGTCGGCCCGAGCGCGATCGACAACTCCCGCGCCCACGGCGACGTGACCGTCAAGCAGAACCAGACCTTCGCCTGGTACGACACCAGTTCGTTCTGGGTGAAGTTCAAGCACTACGCCAGCCCGATGACCCTGCTCTGGGCGGGGATCCTGCTGCTCATCCTGTTCTCCGCGGCCCTCGGTCAGCGCGGGCGCCGCATCCGGCTGGCGCAGCTCGGCCGCCACCCGTACCTGGACAAGGCACCGCTGCCCAAGTCGTCCGTACGCGAGCTCCGGCTCACGGGCCAGGAACAGATCGCGGTGATGAGTGAATGAACGCCGGAAACCGTGCGGCATGGCTGGCCGCGGCGGCGCTCGCCGTCGCCGTGGTGGCACTCATCGTCGCCCTCAACGCAGGCGGTGGCCCGGACCCCTCCCGTATGACGGCCGGATCCGGGACGGCGACGCCCAGCGCCGCCCACGGCGCCACGGTGAGCCCGACGGGCACCGCATCGGCGCCCGCCACGGGGCCGGCCCGCACCGACACCCCGGACTCCCCGGACACCGGCGGCTCGGCCCCCGCCTCCGCCGCAGCCGTCAGCTGCCCGACGCCCACGGCCACCGTCAGCGACGCCAACTCGCTGGAGGAGGCCCTCGACAACGCCGTGCCCGGAGACAGCATCCGCATGGCCGACGGCGTGTACGAAGGGAAGTTCACCGCCAGGACGCCGGGTAGCGCCGCCAAGCCCGTCTACCTGTGCGGAGGCCCCGGCGCGGTCATCGACGGCGGCGACATCAAGGGGAAGTACGCCCTCCACCTCGACGGCGCCAGCTACTGGCGGCTGGTCGGCTTCACCGTGCGCAACGGCCAGAAGGGCGTGATGGCGGACAAGGTCCAGCACGCGGTCATCCAGGGCCTCACCGTCGAGCACATCGGCGACGAGGGCATCCACCTGCGCAACTTCAGCTCGCAGAACGTGGTACGGGACAACACCGTGCGCGAGACCGGACTGCGCCGCGACACGTTCGGCGAGGGCGTCTACATCGGTACGGCCAAGTCCAACTGGTGCACCGTCACCAACTGCAAGCCGGACGAGAGCGATCACAACGTGGTGCGCGGCAACCACATCAGCGCCACCACGGCCGAGGCCGTCGACATCAAGGAGGGCACCACCGGCGGCGTGGTCACCCGCAACACCTTCGACGGCGCGAAGCTGTCCGGGTCGCACAACGACTCCTGGGTCGATGTGAAGGGCAACGGCTGGCTGATCTCGTACAACACCGGGAGCCACGCCCTGGAGGACGGCTTCCAGACCCATGAACTCGTCGACGGCTGGGGCAGGAACAACACCTTCAAGGGCAACACCGCGCACGTGGACGGCCCGGGCTACGGCTTCAACTTCACCCCCGTCAACGGAAACACGGTGACCTGCGACAACAAGGTGAGCGGCGCGGCCAAGGGGCTCGCCAACATCCACTGCGGCTCCTGACCGCCGGGCCCGCGGGGACCCCTCCATCCGCTACGCAGGCCGCCGCGCGGAGTACCCGAAAACGCCCGCACGAACATCACAGAGCACACAAAAGCTCGAGACCATCCCTGGAGATGAACATGGCAGCCATCGCCATCCCGGAGGACACCGTCGGCGCGAGACCCGGCGGCAGCGAGGAACCGACCCCCGTCCCCCGCCTCACTGTCATAGGCACCGGCTACCTCGGCGCCACCCATGCCATCTGCATGGCCGTCCTGGGCTACGACGTCCTGGGCGTGGACGTGGACCCGGTCAAGGCCGAGCGGCTCAGCAGCGGAGAAGTCCCCTTCTTCGAGCCCGGACTGCAGGAGCTGCTGGCCAAGGCCCTGGACTCCGGGCGGCTGCAGTTCACCACCAGCTTCGCGGAGGCCGCGGAGTTCGGAGATGTCCACTTCATCTGCGTCGGCACGCCTCAGCAGCAGGGCTCGGACGCCGCCGACCTGCGCTACGTGGACAGCGCCGTTACCCAGCTCGCCCAGCACCTGCGGCGGCGCGCCCTGGTGGTCGGCAAGTCCACCGTGCCGGTCGGCACCGCCGCCCGGCTCACCGAGCTCGTCCAGCGCCTTGCCCCGGCCGGCGACCAGGTCGAGCTTGCCTGGAACCCCGAGTTCCTGCGCGAGGGCTACGCCGTGGACGACACCCTGCGCCCCGACCGGCTGGTCTTCGGCACCGCCTCCGCCTGGGCCGAGGAGCAGCTGCGCGCCGCTTTCGCCCCCGTCATCGTCCGGGGCACCCCCGTCGTCGTCACCGATCTGACGACGGCCGAACTGGTCAAGGTGGCCGCCAACTCCTTTTTGGCTACGAAGATTTCGTACATCAACGCCATGGCCGAGGTGTGCGAGGCCACCGGCGGCGATGTCACCGGACTCGCCGAGGCGCTGGCGTACGACGACCGGATCGGCGGCCGCTTCCTCAAGCCGGGCCTCGGCTTCGGCGGCGGCTGCCTGCCCAAGGACATCCGGGCGTTCGCCCACCGGGCCGGGGAACTCGGTGTCGGCCAGGCCGTCGCCTTCCTCCGCGAGGTGGACGAGATCAACAAGCGGCGCCGCGCCCGTACCGTCGACCTCGTCCGTGAGCTGGCCGGCGGCGACCTCAACGGGGTCCGGGTAGCCGCGCTCGGCGCCGCCTTCAAGCCCAACTCCGACGACATCCGCGACGCGCCCGCCCTGGACGTCGCGAGCACTCTGCACCGTCTGGGTGCCCACGTCACCGTCGTTGACCCGGCCGCCACGGAGAACGCCCGCCGCAGCCACCCGGAGCTCTCCTACGGCACCGACGCCATCTCGGCCGCCGCCGGCGCCGAGGTCGTCGTGCTCCTCACCGAGTGGACCGAGTTCCGCCAGATCGACCCCGAAGCCATGGGCGCGGTCGTCGCCCACCGCCGCATCGTCGACGGGCGCCATGCCCTCGACCCGGCGGCCTGGCGCGCCGTCGGCTGGGAGTACCGCGCCCTCGGCCGTCCCTGAGACACGTTCCCGGGCAGGGCGGTACGTCAGGCAGGTTCAGCCCGCGTGATGTGCCGCCGCTGCGAGCGATGCTGTGTGAGAGCGCGGCAGCGCCGAACGCGGCCACGACCACCAGCGCGATCGTGGCTGTCAATCTCGCTCAGGCCCACACCGCCTCCGCCACCGCGATGCCGACGAAGACCGCGCCCAGACCGGCGACCACGCTGGCGATGACGTTGGCGGCAGCGAAGAACTTCGCGCCGGACTCGGCCAGCCGCATCGTCTCGTAGGAGAACGTCGAGTAGGTGGTCAAAGCGCCGCACAGCCCGGTGCCGAGAAGCAGTTGCACCGAGTGCGGCGCTGCCCCGTAGGTGACCGCGCCGGTCAGCACGCCCAGGACCAGGCAGCCGGCCACGTTCACCGCGAAGGTTCCCCAGGGGAAGACGGTGTCGTGGCGCTTCTGCACGGCCAGGTCAGTCAGGTAGCGCAGCGGTGCGCCGACCGCGGCACCAGCGATCACCAGCAGCCAGTTCACTTCCGCTTCCCCTCGGTACGGCCGACGTAGCGGATGACCTCGCAGTCGTCGAGGATCACCAGGCCCTCGGCCACGAGTTCGTCCAGCTGCGGCAGGAACGCGCGGATGCGCTTCTCGTCGTCGACGATGACCACCGCGACGGGCAGGTCCTCGCTCAGCGACAGCAGCCGCTGCGTGTGGATCAGCGACGAGGCGCCGAATCCCTCAATCCCCCTGAACACTGACGCCCCGGCCAGGCCCGCCTTATGTGCCCGGTGCACGATCTCGGTGTACAGCGGCCTGTGGTGCCACACGTCGTTCTCGCCGATGAAGATCGTCACGCGCAGCGCGCTACCGGTCAGTCTCGTCATCGATGCCTCCACGCCACCAGCCGACGTGTCACCCACGCCGCGCTCCACACCGCCGCCAGCGCCACCAGCAGCGTCAGTCCCAGGTACGCCAGCCCCGCGCCCGCCCGGCCGTCTTCGACCAACTGCTGGATGTCGACCGCGTAGGTTGAGAAGGTCGTAAAGCCGCCCAGCACGCCGGTGCCGAAGAACGGGCGCGCCAGGCGGTGCGCCGCCCTCGGTTCGCTGATCACGACCATGAAGACACCGATCACAGCGCAGCCGAACCCATTGACCGCGAGCGTCGTCGACGGGAAGGCTCCGGCGCCCGTCGGCCACAGCAGGGAGGCGCCGTAACGGGCCGAGGCGCCTATCGCCCCGCCCAGGGCGACCACGGCCACCACCGGCACCTGTGCACGCCACGACCGGGACCGCTGAGCGGGGACATGCAGGTCGACGTCGGGATCGGTCGGCTCACCGACCGCCGGAGTCTGCGGGACCTTCACGGATACACCTCTCCTACTCGCCAGGCACGCCCGGAATGGCGGGCGCTTGATCGCAAGTAGGGACCGTTGGCGGCGCCGATGCCGCGGTTCGGGTACGGCGGGCCCCACCGCCGCGCGACCGCCAGGCGGTCGCCGACCACCAGCCTACCGACCGCTCCGCCTGCTCTGAACATCGCCACGGAGCGTGACAGATGGCACACTCCATGATTCTCATGGGCGTCCTTGCCGCCGAGCGCCGCCGTCGGGCGCGTCTGGCTGCTCGTGCAGGTTTCGGCGAGTGCACTGCTTGGCACGCAGCCCCGGGAGCATTAGGTTAGGCTCACCTAACAAGCTGGCGGACGAGGGTTCGCCAGGCATCCCACACGTCTGGGGCAGCTGTGTCTCTTCGGAACATGAGGAGTCGTCGGGTCCGGGCAGGCCCGTAGGCGGTGGATCCCCCGCTTCCGATCGATTCACGAGTTGAGGCAGTGCCGTGTCCGTAGTGTTACCGCCGTCCGCGGCGCCACGGTCCGCATATCCGGTGGATGTGCTCCCTGAATTGGTGCGGCGCCGACTGCTGGATCTGACGCAGGCCCATGTTCCCGTTTCCGTCTACTTGTACGACCGGGCAGTCGCGGCCGGGCGTGCGCAGGAGCTGCGCGGTGCGCTTCCGGAGTGGGCGGCCGTCTACTACGCCGTGAAGGCGAACTCCTTCCCGGGAATCGTGGACGCACTCGCTGCGCACGTCGATGGATTCGAAGTGGCTTCCTGCTCGGAACTGGAACTCGCCTTGAAGGCCAGGCCGGTGGCCGCTGACGGGCTGGCACCCGTCGTCGCGGCTGGTCCGGCGAAGTCGGTCCCCGTCCTGACGGCCCTGGTCCGGGCCGGAGTTGAGGCGATCAACGCCGAGAGCCTGCTCGAGCTCCACCGGATCAGCCGGATCGCCGTCGCGGAGGGCGTACAGGCCCAGGTGGCCCTGCGCGTCAACCCGGTACGGATTCCGGTCAGCGGCTCGTTGCACATGGGCGGCGCACCCTCCCAGTTCGGGGTGCCGGAGCCCGACATCCCGGGCGTCCTGCGCGAGGCGAAGCGGCTGCCCGGCGTGGATGTGATCGGCTTCCACATCCACGCCGCGTCGAACAATCTCGACGCCGAAGCCCATGCCGCATATCTGCGCTGGTGCCTGGAGTGGAGCACACGGACCGCTCCGGAGAACGGGATCGATCTGCGGCACGTCGACATCGGCGGCGGCATCGGTGTCGCCTTCGAGGGTGAGAAGCCCTTCGACATCGCCCGATTCGGTGAGCTGGCCGGGCAGGTCGAGCCGCCGGCGGGCGTGAAGGTCGTCCTGGAGCCGGGCCGGTTCCTGGTCGCCGACTGCGGTTGGTACGCCGCCGAGGTGACGGATGTGAAGGAGTCATACGGCGAGCGGTTCGCGGTGCTGCGCGGCGGCATCAACCACTTCCAACTGCCCACGTCCTGGGACATCGTGCACAACATAGCCGTTCTCCCCGTCGATGACTGGCCCGAAGGCTGCCCGCGCCCCGCCGCCGAGAACACCCGCGTCACCGTCGTCGGCGAGCTGTGCACGCCGGAGGACACGCTGCTGCGCGACGTCCTGATCGACCGGGTGCGCGCCGGGGACCTCATCGTGTTCCCGTACGCGGGTTCCTACGGCTGGGAGTTCGCCATGCACCGCTTCCTCGGCCACCCCGTCGCCGGCCGCCTGCTGCTGTGAGCCGTACGGGCCCCCGTCCGTCGCTCGCCCCCCCACCCACGAACACCCTCTCCGAAGGCCTTCACCGTGACTGTGCACTCCACCGACCTCGCCGACACCGATCGCACCGCCGGCTCGGCGGATGCAATCCTCCAACGGCAGCGCGCCCGGGAATCCTCGGCCCGGACCGCTCGGACCTTCGCGGGAGTGCGGTAATGCCCGGCGGAACGCAGGCCCGCCTTCCGGCCGCCGACGGGTCCACTGCGCTCGGAAGCCCATACGGCACCGCCCTGGCCGGTCCCACTGCGGCCCGGGGCGGGTACGCCACCGCCCAGAGCATCACCGCCGGCGGGGCCGCCCTCCCTCTCGGCGAGGCCGTGGCCGGCCTGCTGTCCGGTACCGCTTCCCCAGGGGGCGGCAGCCGAAGGGCCGCACTGTCCGGCGGGGTGGGCGGAGCCGCGGCACTGGAGCCGCTGCTCCACACCGTGCTGGACGCCCTCACCGCCGGCGTAGCGCGGCGCGGCGGGCCGCTCGCCGCCGGAACGCCGGAGGAACTGGCTACGGAGGTCGCGCGCGTGTTCGCCGAGGCGGACGGTGACGGCGCGCTGCACCGCCTGACCGAACTGCTCGCCCACGGCAGCGCCGACCCGGCCGACCCGTCGTGTGCCGCGCACCTGCACTGCCCGCCGCTGGCCGTCGCCGTCGCCGCCGACCTGGCTGTGTCGGCACTCAACCCCTCGCAGGACTCCTGGGACCAGGCGCCCGCCGCCACCGCCCTGGAGACCCTGCTGCTCCGGGAGATGGCGCAGCTCGTCGGCTATGACGCCGCCGAGGCGGCCGGTGTGCTCACCTCGGGCGGCACCGAGTCCAACCTCATGGGGCTGATGCTGGCCCGCGACCGGGTGCTGGGCCAGGCGACGGGCCGTCACGTAGAGCTGAGCGGAGTGGCGGGCGGCGGGCCGCGTCCGCGGATCTTCACCTCCGCCGCCTCCCACTTCTCGGTGCAGCGGTCGGCGGCCCTCCTGGGCCTTGGGGAGGACGCGGTCGTCCCCGTGGCCGTCGACCGTCAGCTGCGGATGAAACCGGAAGCCCTGGCGGCGGCCCTGCGCGGCAGCGTCGCGCGCGGTGAGCTGCCGGTGGCCGTGGTGGCCACTGCCGGCACCACGGACACCGGTGCGGTCGACCCGTTGCGCACCTGTGCCGCGTTGGCCGCAGAGTACGGCGCCTGGCTGCACGTGGACGCGGCCTACGGTGGCGGTGCACTGCTGTCGGAGGAACTCGCCCCGTTGGTGGGCGGCATCGCTCTGGCCGATTCGGTCTCACTGGACTGGCACAAGCTGGGCTGGCAGCCGGTGGCCGCCGGCGTCTTCCTGGTCCGGCAGGCGGAGACCTACGCCTCGCTGGCCCGGCGCGCGGTGTACCTCAACCCGCAGGACGACGAGGAGGCCGGATACCCCAGCCTGCTCGGCCTGTCGCTGCGCACCACGCGCCGCGCCGACGCCTTCAAGATCGCCGTCACCCTGCGGACCCTGGGCCGCGAGGGCCTGGGCCGCCTGGTCGACGCCTGCCACGAGCTGGCGCTCTGCGGCGCGGAGGCGGTACGGGCCCACCCGCGGCTGGAACTGCACGCCGACCCCGTGCTGACGGCCTTCCTGTTCCGCTACCTGCCCGACGGCACCGACCCGGCGCACGTCGACCGGATCAACGCCGGGCTGCGCCGTCGGCTGCTGCGCGAGGGCCGGGCGGTAGTGGGCCGCACCGAACTTCCGGGCGACGGCCCGGGGCGGGTCCGGCTCAAGCTCACCCTGCTGAACCCGCACGCCACGCCTGCCGGCGTCGAGCGACTGCTGCACGCGGTCGCCGCGGCGGGCCAGGCCGAGCAGGACGCGCTGTGACCGGCCCCGGCCCGGATCCGCTCGACGACGCCGATGCGCTGCGCGCGGGCGACGCGGCGGCGATGGAAACCCTGCTGCGCGCGTACGTACGCGAGACCGGCACCCAGGTCCCCGTGACCGGTGAGGTGCTGGTGCTGCATCTGACGGAGAGCCGGCTGACCTTGCGGGTACCCGTGCGGTACAGGTCGATCACGGGCTGGCACCGCTTCGGCAGGCCGTACCTGTCCGCGGATGGTGGCCTTCCGGCCGATGCCTCGCTGGTCGCCGCCGCGCTGATCCGGGAGACCACGCTGGGCTGCGGGATCGCCCCGCACCACGGTGGCGATGCCGCAGCCCGGGTACTGAACTCCGCCCACCGCACAGCCGTTCACCTCGCCCGGCGCCGTACCGAAGGCGAGGATGCGCAGGGGCCGACACCGTTCCTCGACAGCGAGCAGGCACTGCTGCTGGGCCACCCGTTCCACCCCGCGCCCAAAAGCCGCGAGGAGGCCTCCGGCGCGGAGCTGGAGGCGTACTCGCCGGAGCTGCGCGGCTCCTTCCCGCTGCACTGGTTCGCCGCGCGCCCCGACGTTGTGGTGGGCGAGAGCGCCGACGGCCGTACGCCCGCCGAGCTGCTGCGTCCGCTGGCCGCGGGGCTGGAGCTGACCGACGGAATGATTCCCGTGCCGGCCCACCCATGGCAGGCCCGCGCGGTGCCCTCCCGCCCCGAGGTCGCCGCGCTCATCGACGCCGGGCTGCTGCGGCCCCTCGGGCCGGCCGGACCGGCCTGGTACCCAACCTCCTCCGTACGGACGGTTCACCGACCGGACGCCGAGGTGATGCTGAAGCTATCCCTCGGCATGCGGATCACCAACTCACGCCGCAACAACCTGCGCAGCGAGATGCACCTCGGCCTACGGGCCGCACGGCTGCTGGCCGCCGGGCCCGCGGACTGGCTCCGCGCCGAGCACCCGGAGTTCGCCATCCTGCGCGACTTCGCCTGGGTGTCAGCCGGTGCTGACGGGATTTCGGAGACGGGCCTGGAGACCTCGATCCGCGACAACCCCTTCCGCACCGACGGCCCCCAGGGCCTGTGCGTGGCCGGCCTGCTGGCCGAGCGCACCGGGCCCGGAGACGGCACACCGCCCCGAAACCGAGCCCTTCTCTGCGCGGCCGTCGAGCGCGCCGCCCGAGCGCTCGGGACATCGACAGCGCGGGCATCGGCGCGCTGGCTGGCGCGATATCTGAATGTGCTGGCCGTACCACTGATCCGGCTTCAGGCCCGCTACGGCATCGCCCTGGAGCCGCACCATCAGAACACCCTCGTCGCCCTCGACGACAACGGGCTGCCCTGCGCGGGCTGGTACCGCGACAGCCAGGGTTACTACCTGGCCGCATCCCGCGTGGCCGAGGTGGAACGGCTGCTGCCGGGCGCGACCGAAGGCGTCGAGCTGGTCTTCGACGACGCCTTCGTCGACGAGCGGGTCGCCTACTACCTCGGTATCAACAACCTGCTCGGTCTCGTCGGTGCATTCGGCGTCCTCGGACTCGCCGACGAGGGCGACCTGCTCCGGGTGCTGCGGCCGGCTCTGGAGCGTCTGCGCTCCACGGAGCCGGGCGCGAAGGGCCTGCTCGAGCTGCTGCTCGACGCGCCCGTGCTGCGCTGCAAGGGCAACTACCTGACGTGCGTGGACGGTCTCGACGAACTCGTCGGCGACGTCCACACCCAGTCCGTCTACATCGACGTACCCAACCCTCTCGCGGAGGCACACCGGTGAGCGAGCACAACCACTACGACCTGGTCGGCGTCGGAATCGGCCCGTTCAACCTGTCGCTGGCCGCGCTGTCCGACAGTGTGCCCGAGCTGCGCACCCTCTTCCTGGACGCCAAGCCGGCGTTCTCCTGGCATCCGGGCCTGCTGCTGGAGGGCACCACCCTCCAGGTGCCCTTCCTCGCCGACCTGGTCACCATGGCGGACCCAACCAGCCCGTGGTCGTACCTGAACTACCTCCGCCACCACGAGCGGATGTTTCCCTTCTTCTTCTCCGAGCGGTTCCACATCCCCCGCCGCGAGTACGACCACTACTGCCGCTGGGTCGCCGAGAAGCTGCCCTCCTGCCGCTTCGACGCCGAGGTCACCTCCCTGGAGTGGGACGAGACAGCGGGGGCCTTCGCTGTGGTGTACCGCTCGGCCGCCGGTGCGCAGACCCGCGTGCCGGCCCGCCAGGTCGTCCTCGGTGTGGGCACCGGTCCGGTCGTCCCCGAGCCGCTGCGCCCCCTGATGACCGGTGCCCACACGGGCCGCGTGCTGCACAGCGCCGACTACCGCACCCACCGGGAGCGGCTCGCGGCAGCCGACGACGTCACGGTGCTCGGCGCGGGCCAGTCCGGCGCCGAGGTCGTCCTCGACCTGCTGCGCCACCAGGACGGCGACGGCCAGGGCGGCCCGTACGTCCGCTGGCTGGCCCGTACCCCGGCCTTCGCGCCGATGGAGTACTCCAAGATCGGCCTGGAGCACTTCACTCCGGACTACATCCGCTACTTCCGGGCCCTGCCGGAGGCGGCGCGCGAGCGGCTGGTCCACGAGCAATGGCAGCTCTACAAGGGAGTCAGCGAGGAGACACTCGGGGAGATCCACGACGAGCTGTACGAGCGCACCATCGGCGGCGGCGAGCCGCGTGCCGCACTGCACCCGGCCGTGGAGGTCGTCGCGGCCACGGCAGACGGCGATGGCCTGCTGCTGACCTGCCGGCACAGCCAGCAGGACGCGCTCTTCGAGATCCGCACCTCTGCCGTCGTCGCCGCCACGGGCTACGCCGCCTCCCGCCCCGCCTTCCTCGACGCCGTGGGCGACCTGGTCGACTGGGACGCCAAGGGCCGGTACCAGATCGACGGCGAGTACCGAGTCGCGCTCGATCCCAGGGTCTCCGGCGCCCTCTACGTCCAGAACGCCGAGATGCACACACACGGCGTGGGAGCCCCGGATCTCACGCTCGGCGCCTGGCGCGCCGCGACAATCCTCAATGCGGCCGCGGGACGCACCGTGCTGCCCGTTCCACAGCGGCAGGCCTTCACCACCTTCGGCGCACCCCAGGCGCCGGCGCCGGCCCTGACGGCCTCCGCCTCCCACGGCTCCCACGCGTACGTGTACTCCGAGGAGAACCACCGGTGAACCGCACCACCCGTGACGCCTGGGAGCAGGCGGGCCGACGGCTGCTCGTCAAGGCCGTCGAGGAATTCGCCTACGAGGAGCTGCTCGTCCCCGAGCCCGACCCTGAAGCCAGTGCCCCGGACGCCTACCGGCTGGACCTCGCCGACGGGGTCCGCTGGACGTTCCGGGCCGACCGCGGCACCTTCGGCACCTGGCGGCTGGTGCCCGGCACGCTGCAGCGTCACCCCGCCCGCGCCGACGGTGAACTGGGACCTGAGCAGTTGCTGCTCGACGCCCGCCCCGTGCTCGGGTGGGACGGTCCCACCACCGCCGAGGTCCTGCGCGAACTCACCGCCACCCGGCGGGCCGAGGCCGAGGTCATCGCCCGCGCCCTGCCCGCCGCCGACCTCGCCGACCTGGACCACCTCGACCTCGAGGCCCACCAGGACGGCCACCCCTGCATGCTGCTCAACAAGGGCCGGCTGGGCTTTTCCGCCTCCGACGCCGCCGCCTACGCCCCCGAAGCGGCCGGCTCAGTGCACCTTGTCTGGGCCGCCGTCCACTCCAGCCTCGCGTCCTACTCCGGCCTACCCGGCCTGGACGCCGACATACTCCTTGCCGAGGAGCTGGACGAGGACACCCGCAAGCAGTTCGCTGCCGCACTCCGGGAAGCGTGCACCGAGACCGGCCACGACACCGGCGACTTCCACTGGCTGCCCGTGCACCCCTTCCACTGGGACGAGGCCGTCGCCACCCTCTTCGCGCCCCATCTCGCCGACGGCCGGATCGTGCGGCTCGGCCAGGGCCCGGACCGCTACCGCCCCCTGCAGTCCATCCGCACCCTCGCCAACCTCGACCACCCGCACCGCCGGAATGTGAAGGTGCCACTGCTCATCCGCAACACTCTGGTGTGGCGGGGCCTGTCCACGAAGCCGACCGAGGCCGCGCCCGATGTGAGCGCCTGGCTGCACGCCATCCGCGACGCGGACCCGTACCTGCGTGAGGAGCTGCGCTTCCACCCGCTGGGGGAGGTGGCGGGCGTGGCCGTGCACCACCCGCTGTACGACTCTGTTGCGGATGCTCCGTACCGTTACCACGAACTCCTCGGCGCCGTCTGGCGCGAGCCGGTCGCCGCGCTGCTCCACGACGGCGAGCGAGCACGGACGATGGCCGCGCTGCTCAAGGTCGGCTCAGACGGACGCGCCCTGGTCAGCGAGCTGGTCGAGCGATCAGGGCTCGCCCCGCGTGCCTGGCTGGTCCGCTTCTTCGCCGCACTGCTGCCCGGCCTGCTGCACTACCTCTACCGGTACGGCGTGGCCTACTGCCCCCACGGCGAGAACACCGTGGTCCTCTATGACGCCGCCGACGTCCCCATCGGCATCGCGGTGAAGGACTTCGCCGAGGACATCAACCTGTTGCCCGGCAACCACCCCGAGTACGCAGAACTGTCGGAGCGCGCCGACGCGCTCCTGCTGCGCTGGCCCGCCCGCGAGCTGGCCCACTCCCTGCTCAGCGCGGTCTTCGCCGGCCACTTCCGCTTCTTCGCCCCCCTGGCCGAGCAGCACCTCGGCGTACCCGAGGGAGAGTTCTGGGCCATGGCCCGCACCGAGACCGAGCGCTATCACGCCCGGTTTCCGGGGCTGGCCGAACGGTTCGACGACTTCGGTCTGCTGGAGCCGGAGTTCGACCGGGTGGCGCTCAACCGCGAGCAGCTGCTCGGCGGTGGCTTCCACGACCGCGCCGAGAAGGACGAAGGCTTCGACGTCATCCACGGACGCGTCAGCAACCCCCTGGCCACCGCCGCCTCCCGGGAACAGATGTGAGCACGCCGCCGCACCTTTCGCCGTACGAACGACTACGCGCCGACGCCGGCGCCGGATGCGTCGAGGAAGTGATCGTCAGCGTCCCGGACCTTCAGGGGCGGCTCCAGGGCAGCCGCCTGTCGGTGCCGTACTTCCTGGGCGAGGTCGCCGAGCACGGCTTCGGGGCCTGCGTCTACCTCCTCGCCTCCGACTCCGAGATGGGTACCGGCCCGGGCTACGCCATCGACGCCTGGGACGTCGGTTTCGGAGACTTCGTCCTGCGCCCGGACCCGGCCACGCTGCGCACCCTCCCCTGGGACCCGGGCACCGCGCTGGTCCTCGCCGACGCCGTCTGGCCCGGCGGCGAACCGGTCGACGTCGCCCCGCGCCAGGTGCTGCGCACCCAACTCGACCGCCTCGCCGAACGCGGACTCGCCGCCTTCGCCGGCACCGAGCTGGAGTTCCTGGTCTTCCGCGAGTCGTACCGTGAGGCGTGGGACCGCCGGTACCACGGCCTGCAGACCGCCACCACCTACAACGTGGACTACTCCCTCCAAGGCCTGGCCGAGATCGAGCCGGTGGTGCGCCGGATCAGGCGGGAAATGGTGCGTGCGGGGCTCCCCATGGAGACCGCGCGGGCCGAGTGCCACCCAGGCCAGTACGAGATCGTCTTCCGCTACGACGAGGCGATGGCCACCTGCGACAAACACGTCTTCTTCAAGAACGGGGCCAAGCAGATCGCCGCTGAGGAAGGCGTCGCGCTCACCTTCATGCCCAAGTTCGACGAGGGCGAAGGCAACTCCTGCCACATTCACCTGTCGCTGCGCGGCGCGGACGGCGCTGCGGTATTGGCCGATCCGGTGGCGGAAGGCGGCATGTCCGAGCTGATGCGCCATTTCGTGGCGGGCCAACTCGCCTGCCTCGCTGACTTCGCCCTGCTGATGGCGCCGAACATCAACTCCTACAAGCGCCTTCGGCCCGGCGGGTTCGCGCCCACCGGTATCGCCTGGGGCCGAGACAACCGGACCTGCCCGGTCCGCGTCGTAGGCTCGGGACACTCCTTGCGCATCGAGCACCGGATGCCCGGCGGGGACGCCAATCCGTACCTCGCCGTCGCCGCCGCGGTGGGCGCCGGGATGTACGGCATACACAACCGCCTTCCGCTGCCGGCCCCGCACACGGCCAACGCCCTGGCCGATCCGTCGGTGTCCCGGCTGCCCACTACGCTCACCGAAGCCCTGCACCGCTGGGAGACCAGCGAGATCGCGGCCAAGGTCTTCGGCGACGCGGTCGTCGGCCACTATGCGCAGGCCGCCCGTACCGAGCTGGCCGCCTTCGAGTCGGCCGTCACCGACTGGGAACGCGTCCGCGGCTTCGAGCGGCTGTAGCGGCCCCGGCCGCCGGGTGGTTCGCCCGGGCACCTACACCGACGGCCCGCCTGGACTGGACGCTGTTGGTTGATCCGCCCCGCTGGATTTTCAGCCGACGCGGCGCAGCGCTGCGAAGGTACGGTGTGGGTGCGGGGTCTGCCGGTGAGGCATGCGTCGGGGCACGCGAGGTTTACGGCGGCGCCCTTGGGGTGGGTTGAGTCTCCGTCAGGTCACAACTCGGCTGCCGTGCGGGCCCTGGGTGCGCTCAGCCGTGCTCCGCTCCTGCGCGACCGCTTCGGCTCCGTCGTGGGCCTGCCACGGGCTGCCGGGGACGACGAGCGGGCTGCCCGTCACCGGGTCTGGCACGACGACCGAGTCGAGCCCGAAGACCTCGCGGACCAGCTCTGCCGTGACGATTTCGCCCGGTGGCCCCTGCGCAACGAGCCGGCCGGCCTTCATCGCCACCAGGTGGTCGGCATACCGCGCCGCCTGGTTGAGGTCGTGGAGCACTGCCACGACCGTGCGTCCGCGCTCCTGGTTGAGCTGCCGTATCAGGTCCAGTACCTCCACTTGGTGCGCGATGTCCAAATACGTGGTCGGCTCATCGAGGAGGAGCAGTCCTGTTTGCTGGGCCAGTGCCATGGCGATCCACACCCGCTGCCGCTGGCCGCCTGACAGCTCGTCAACAGGCCGGTCGGCCAACGCCGTGACGTCCGTACGGGACATGGCTTCCATGACGGCCTGCTCGTCCTCTTCCGACCACTGCTGCCACCAGTGCTGGTGGGGCTGCCGGCCGCGTGCGACGAGGTCGGCCACCGTGATGGCTTCCGGTGCGACCGGTGTCTGCGGCAGCAGACCGATCTCCTGCGCGATCTTCCGCGTAGGTGTACGGCTCAGCTCCCGGCCGTCGAGAAGGACGCCCCCCTGCCGCGGCCTGAGCAGCCGTCCGAGGGCGCGCAGCAGCGTGGACTTGCCACAGGCGTTCGGGCCGACGATGACGGTGACCTTGCGGTCCGGGACGTCCAGATCGAGGCCGTCGACCACGATGCGGTCCTCGTAGGCGAGGGTCAGATCGCAGGCGGTGAGCCTGCTGGAAGTCGTTGTCTCAGGGCCGTTCACGCTCGTCCTCCCGTACGGCTTTGGATGATCAGCCAGATGAGATAGGGCGCACCGACGGCGGCGGTCAGCACACCCACCGCAAGCTCGACGGGCGCGAAAAGGGTGCGCGCCAGCAAGTCGGCGGCCACCACGATGAACGCGCCGAGCAACGCCGAGCACAGCAGCGGAATCTGCGCCGTCCGCGTCGTGCGCCGCGCGATCTGCGGGGCGAGCAGCGCCACGAAGTCCACCGGCCCCGCCGCGCCCGTCGCGACCGAGGCGAGGAAGACGCCGAGCAGACCGAGACCGAAGCGGACCGGCTTCAGCCGCACGCCCAGCGCGGTCGCCGTGTCGTCGTCGAGGGAGACGTTGCGCTGGGCCCACGCTGCCCACACCACACAGGGCAGCGTGGCGAGCAGCACCCACCCCAGCGGCACGGCCTCCTCCCAGCCGCGCCCGTTCAGCGAGCCGGTCAGCCACACCTGCGCCTGCTGGGCCACCAGATAGTCGCCCTTGGTGATGAACAGCTGGGTGATGGAGCGCAGCGCCACCGCGAAACCGATCCCGATGAGCACGAACCGGGCAGCATGGAGTCCGCCGCGCCAGGCGACGACGTACACGAGCACCGCAGCAAGCAGCCCTCCTGCCACCGAGAAGTACGGCAGGACGACATACGAGCCCACCCCGAAGGTCATCGCACCGATGGTCAGCGCGCTCGCACCGTAGGAAACACCGATGATGTCGGGGCTGGCGAGCGGATTGCGGGCGATGGTCTGGATCAGCGCGCCCGCGACACCGAAGGCGGCGCCGACCATCACACCGAGAGTCAGCCGCGGGAGCCGCAGTTCCCCGACGACGAACCCGGCCGGTGACGGCTGCCCGGAGAGCACACCGAGGACCTCGGCCGGCGTGAAGAAGGTTTCACCGACGCACAGATATGCCAGAGCAGCCGCGCCCAGTAGTACGCCGAAAGCGGCTGCGACGAAGGCAGCGCGCCGGTGCACCAGCAGCGAACCGCCTCGGCGCCTGACCAGCGCGTACCCCGTAGGTCGCACGGACCGGGTGGGCTTGGCGACGACGGTGGTCATACGGCAACGGCCTTCCTGCGGACAAGGGTGACGAGGAAGGGGACGCCGATCAGCGCGGTCATCACCCCTGCGGGGACCTCGGACGGCGGAAAGGAGATACGCCCGATGACATCGGACACCAGCAACATCACCGGCCCGAGCAGTACCGCCATCGGCATCAGCCACCGGTGGTCGGTTCCCACGACGACCCGTGCGATGTGTGGGACGGCCAAGCCGATGAAGGCGATCGGCCCGGCGGCGGCGACGCCGACGCCGGTGAGCACCGTCGCACCGATCCCGCCCACGATGCGTATGGCGGCGACCTTCTGCCCCAGGCCCTTGGCGACGTCTTCGCCGAGGGCCAGTGCGTCCAGCCCGCGCGCGACCGACACCACCAGAGCCGCCCCGACGAGCAGGAACGGCCAGATCTGGCCTACCACCTCTGTGTCGCGGCCGGCGATCGAACCGACCTGCCAGAAGCGGAACTCGTCGTGGGTCGCGGCATCGGTGGTCAAAATCCCCTGTATCACGGAGATGAGCAACGCGTTGACGGCGGCACCGGCCAGTGCCAGCTTGATGGGGGTGCCCCCGCCCCGGCCGTTCGATGCGATGGCGTAGACGGCCACCGCCGCGCCCGCTGCGCCCGCGAAGGCGAACCAGACATATCCGGTCAAGCTATGCACCTCTGCGACAGCGATGGCCAACACCACACCCACTGCCGCGCCTTGACTGATCCCAAGAACGCTTGGTTCGGCGATCGGATTGCGAGTCAGGCCCTGCATCACGGTGCCGGCGAGCGCCAGAGCCGCGCCGACCATGAGGCCAATGAGAGTGCGAGGCACCCGCAAAGAACGTATGACCTGCGCATTGTCACTGGACCCGCCGTACAGCAGAACGTCGATGACATCCGCCGGAGGTATCGGACGGCTGCCGACGCCCAGGCTCAGCAGTACGGCGAGAAAGAGAACGATGACGGCCGCAACCGTCCAGCCGGTGCGGCGAACGATCAGAGCGCGTCTGGGACTGCGTATTGGGGCGGCTGACATCGCATCCATTCGACGGCGAGGCGGAACTTAGGCAAGCCTAAGTATAGGGAACTCGCCAAGCCCACGGGAGGTGGCACTGGGAGTCCGGAACTGCTGCCGGAGACCGCCGACCTGCCGGTCACCCGCCACGTCCTGCCGAACCTTGGTCCACAGGCCCTGCCTGCGCCCCACTCCACACATGTTCCGGCGCATCGCCGGAACCCTGACCATGTCGACGCCACCCCACCCCCGTTGCGTCCTGTGGAACAGTCGGTAGCCCTCTCCCAGTCTCGAGCGCCACGCCGACGTCGATGGCGAACCGCATGCGTTTCCGTAGCCGGGGGGATGACACGTCGTATCCACTTGCGGTGAGGGCAGCTTCGAGCCACCCGGCGAACTGGTCGATCCGTTCGGCCTTTGTCGGGTCGGCCATTGACTCTCGTAGTCAAGTCGCTCCCTGAACGTCGACGCGCACGCCCGCCGTCGCCATGCCCGCTCGGCGGCCGGCCGGGTGCCCCGACCGCCGACCAGGATCTCGCCCCGGGCCACCGTCCTGCGGGTGATCAAAGCTGCTCAGCGGTTGGGCTTCACGCTGGAGGAGGTCGCCGAGCTGCTGGAGGCCGGCCGCCACCGCCACGGCCGGCGCGTGGCCGGTCTGCAACAGCGCGCGGCCGCGAAGCTCGCCGAGGTGGAGGCGAAGATCGCGGACCTGACCACCATCCGCACCGCGCTGGTCGCGGCCGTCGAGGCGGGCTGTGATGACCTGACCGTCTGCGCCGGCAGCGCCTGCTGCCCCATCCGCCTTCACTGATCTCGCCGAGGAGAACCGCCATGCCGGACCCTGCTGCTGACGCCCGTTCCCCGCGGGCCCCGAAGGCTTTGGCGGGGTTGGCCGGGCTGGCCTGCCTGGCGTGCTGCCTGCTGCCGGTCCTGATCGCCGCGGGCGTCGTCGGCACCGGAGTATCCGCCGTCGTGAGCTGGCTGCCCGCACTCGCCGTGGCCCTGGCCGTACTCGCCGCCGGCACCTGGTGGCACCTGCGGCGCCGCCGGTCCTGCTCGCGCTCCGCGGCCGCCCGCCGTACTCGCCGAAGCCCAGTACGCCGACGCCGAGCGTCTCCAGTCGCTGCAGATCGACGCCCAGACCGAACGCTGAGGTACCGGCACCTGGTGGTACCTGCGGCGCCGCCGGTCCTGCTCGCGCTCCCCGGACGCCCGGGACGGCGGATGCGGGTGCCAGGCGGCAGCCGGCCCCGTGGAGATCACCGGCCCGGCCTGCCGGTAGCGTCACGACCATGACCATCGCCCGCTCGGTCGCCCTGTTCGTCGTCGCCGCCCTGTTCGAGATCGGTGGGGCTTGGCTGGTCTGGCAGGGCGTCCGCGAGCACAAGGGCTGGCTTTCGATCGGCGCCGGTGTCATCGCCCTGGGACTGTACGGTGTGGTCGCGACCTTCCAGAGTGACGAGAACTTCGGCCGGATCCTCGCCGCGTACGGCGGCATCTTCGTGGCCGGTTCCATCGCCTGGGGCATGGTCGCCGACGGCTACCGGCCGGACCGGTGGGACGTCGTCGGTGCGCTGGTCTGTCTGGCCGGCATGGCTGTGATCATGTACGCCCCGCGCGGCCACTGACCACCACCATCGCATTCCTCCTCGGCGGCGTTCCGCATCCGGTCCAGGCCGACAGGACGTCGCTTCACCCTGTACGCGAGTGACGAGCGCGACGCTTTCCCGCCGAGGTCCATCGACGGCCTGCCATTCGTTGACCGCACGTTCCTCCCGCAGGACCCTTACAAGACCAGCGCGGGCCGGTGGAAGGTCAACATGGTCGGCGCTCGTGGCTGTCCGTACGAGTGCACCTCATCGCGGCCGGCCACGACCCGGAGGCGATGCTCGCCTACGGGGACGTCGACCTCACCGAACACGGCGCAAACGCGTCAATGCGCGCCCGGGACGAGTTCAACTTCTCCGTCGGCATCCAGTTCGCCGGCACCGGCCTGCCCGAGCTGCGCCGGACCCTGTCCGTCCTCACGCGCGAGCAGCACGAGCGCACCCGGAAGGGACCATGGCATGACCAGAGTGTTCGTCACACTCGACGGGCCCGGCGGTGTGGGGAAGTCCACCACGGCCGACCTCCTCGCCGACCAGCTGCGCGCGCAGGGAATGCCGGTCCACCCCACGACCGAACCCTCCCGGAGTGCCCTTGGGGCGTTCACGCGCTCCCATGCGGACCAGATTACCGGCCGTGCACTGGCCTGCCTGGTGGCAGCCGACCGCTACGACCACCTGGAACGGGAGATCGGGCCCCGGCTCGACGAGGGCGCCATGGTTGTCTGCGACCGCTACCTGGCGTCGACGCTCGTCGTACAGGAACTCGACGGCGTACCTGAGGACTTCCTCCTGGCCCTCAACGCCGGCGTGCGCCTGCCTGACCTCGCCGTCATCCTCACCGCAGACCCAGCCGTCATCACCGGCCGGCTCACCAGCCGCGGGTCCCACCACCGGTTCGAGCGAGACCCGGGCACCCCGCAGCGCGAGGTCACCTTGTACGAGCACGCGGCCGCCACCCTCCGCGACTTGGGCGTGCCGGTGCTGACCGTCGACACCAGCACGGCCAGCCCTTCGGAGGCCGCCGCCCGGATCGCTGATGCCCTCCCGGCCCGGGCCAGTAGCCTCGCTCCTCGACCACGCACCGCCCACCTGACGGAGTAGCGCACATGCAGCAGGACACCTGGACCACCATTGCCCGCCTCGTCCAGTGGCTTGATGACGAGAGCCCTGTCTCGCCGGAGGTGGCGCGGCTGCTGCGGGTGCTGAAGATCAGCGAGGAGGCTGGCGAAGTCGCCGAGGCCGTGCACGGCGTCACCGGCGGCAACCCTCGAAAAGGGGCGAGTCACACGTGGGAAGACGTGCAGAACGAGCTGTGTGACGTGATCTTCACGAGCATGGTGGCGCTCGCCACGATCACGCCCGATGCATCGAAGGTGTTCGAGGACCGCCTCCAGTACATCGCCGAGCGGTCCCTGACCACCTGAGCGGCCGCTGCCGCAAGAGAGACCGGCCCCGGTCGTCTGCTTCCCCCGTGGCGGATGGCCGGGGCATCCCCCTGTGACGCCTCACAGCCCGGCGACGCTGAATGTGAGTGGCGCCTACACCCGCTCACTCCCGAACGAGGAGAGCCATGGGCACGTCGAGCGCATGCGCGATCAGCAGCAGATGCCCGAGCTTCGGGTCCATCACCGCGTTCGCCTGCCACTGCGCCAGCCAGGCGGTTGCATCCCACGAGGGATCGGCCCGCGGTTCGGGAGCGCAGCGCTGCACGAACCAAGGAGGCAGAAGATCCGCCCAAGCTTCCTCGCCCGGCCATGGCATCACATGCTCGATCACCCTGCTGAGCACGTCACGGGCGCGCTCGATGACCGAGGGCGGATCGTCGGCAGAGAAATGGGTCCGCACTACGAACGCCTGCTCGTTGCCGTCCGGCCCGCTCCAGATGCGTCGAAGTTCGCTTGCTGAGGTCTCCACGAGGCAGAAGTGTGCCTTCTGTCCGTTCGCTCTGGCATCCGCATTACCGCAGGCATACGGCTCCGGAGAGCCTGTGTCGACTCAACGTTTGTGCAGGTCACGCAGCTGCGGACTACACCTCGCGGCTCTGTTGTCCACAAACAGTCCATAGCGAATCCACTGGTGTAACTAGGTTCAGGAACCGTGGTGCTCCGCGTGAGTTAGCTCCCTGAGCTGGGACGATTGAGGTAGTGGTGTCAGCGTTGCCGGCTTGCCGCAGTAGCTCCAGGACCTGCTGACTGGGTGAGGCAGCTTAGGGCGTCCCTCTGACCGCAACCTCGAAAGGGGCTGTCAGGTGCAGACCATCAAGATCGGGAGAGGCTGGCCGGCGGTGCTCCCGGAGACCGACGTCATCAAGCTCCCAGTTGACCTAGGCCGGATGATCACATACCCTACCACTGAGGCACTGATGGCCATGCTGCATGCTTCCTCATATCGGGGAGTAAGGTGGGCATGGAGAAAAGCAACGGCCGAGTCGGGAGAGTCCGCTCGTCTCTGTAACAGGGGTGAGGGGTAGGGCCCGAGCCACAAGGCTCTAGTCGGCGTTCGCGATGTTACCGGTGTACTCCTCTGCAAGGTCAACCCCCACTGGGGCTGACCCATACCCAAGAGGAGCACTAGGTGTCAAAGGAACAAGAGGGCGGTTTCAGCGAGGAAGCTCTGCGAACCGCGCCGCACAACATTCTTTCTACCTCGTCTGCAGAGTCACCTCTGGCGGGCAGCTCCGAGCCGGAAGGGCGTGCCTCCGCTGGCACAGAGGCGGAGCCACGTCCTGCACCGGAGAGGTACACGGTCGACACAGCGGATCTTGGCCGTGCATTTGCGTGGCTACGCCAGGCCGTGGTCCAACTGAACGAGCGAGGTGCACGAACAACAGCTGCAGGCGTCAAGTCTGAGGTGCTACGCCTGACTGACGCACAGTTTCGTGAAAGCGATCTAGGCTTCACGTCCTTTCGGTCCTTTCTTGAGGCCGCTGAAGAAGCTGGCGTCGTCGTCCTTGCGCTTCCCGAACCAGGGTCCGGCCCCGACGTAACCGTCTCGCTGGACGGGAGCCTGGCCATCGATACCGCCGTTCAGAGACCTGCTAGGGCTTCGCGGCGCCGCATCCGACCGGACCTGTGGACTGCCTTCGTCGACTGGAATCAGAAGTTTGTTCGCATCTGGGATCGATCAGCGGAAAGGGCAGTGATCTTTCCAGTCCTGCCAAGTGGCGATGAGCCGGCGACCATTAGGCGACTGAGGGACAGGTTTGCGAACGACCCCGAAAGCTTCGTACCCATTCAGCCGATCAGCCAGGAACAGCAGCTCGAGTGGATGAGAGACTTCGCAGAGTCTGTCTCATCGGAAGCCCCAGACCTCTCACGCTGCCTGGAAGAGCCGCGTCCAGCAGCTTCGTTCGCACGGACCCTGCGTGGCGACCCTGTACTTGGCGAAGCCTGGCGTTCCCGCCTATCTAACCTGGTGCACAGCGTCATTGAGGCTTGGGTCGCCCAGAATGATCTTGACATCGATCCAAGGGAGGCTCCCTTCGGGTCTGACCAGGTGGAGACACCAAGGTCACTGAAGGGCTCCAGGCGTTTCGGGACACGCGAGATGGCCGCACAAGATCGACTGAGCTGGCCATCCCGAGCGCAGGGGACTGATCTTCGCGCCCAACTGCTGGCCGTCCTCTCCGAATTGAGCACGGACGAGCTCATGCAGATCAGGGTGCCGATCGTCTATGCTCTGCGTCCATGAGCGGCCCAGCATCCGACGAGTACAGTCTGCGGCGCCTTTGTAGAGAAGCGCGCGAGATTCCCGGATCGACGGGGCCTGCCGCGAAACAGCATCCGCTGGGACTAGGGATCCGGCAAAAACAAGAGTACAAGTTGGCGCGCGGTGTAGCGCGGCTCCCTAAGGTCGAATCCGGACTCACGAACCTTCGTAAGACGACAGCAGAGGAGATCCAGTTCCTCAGCTCGGCCTTGAGAGAGCCGGCGTGGGGTGAGTTGCTCGGCCGGCCAAGTCTCATTGCGGAAATTGCGACCCCATCACCAGAGCGCCTGTTGGCTGAAGGAATTGTTGTACCGCAGTCCATTGAACCCGGTCGACTTCGCGAACTAGTGCTCGGCGTAGTGGTGAGGCCCGGCGATTTGACCCATTCAAGCGGCACGCTTAGTTCTGTGCCGCTAGCGGGAATCGCTCGCCTCATGGTGGAAACCTCGGAACACAAGCCTGGCATATCCACCAACGCCTGGTGTTCCGCAAGCTGGACAGCGTCGACAGTTGAACTCATCAGCCTGCTTGAGACGTGCTTTCTTGACTCAGCGACCTCGGCGCAGAAGTCGGGAAATCGGAGCTCTGCGGCAGCACTCGTAGATGAGGTTGTCGTAACCGAAACGGGGGACAGGTTGACGGCTGCGGCGGCGATCTGCGGGTACGACCTTACGACCTTTGCGCCGCTTGATCTTCATGACTCTGCGATATCCGCGATGCGGTCGCGTACGCCGTCTCTTTTGCTCGTACAGTCCTCCGTGCTGAACCAGGCACATCAGGTAATCGAGATATTCTCCAGGGCCTCCCCACGGAAGCCGATCTTGCTCCAGGCGGCCAGCCCGGATGGCGTTTTGACAGCATTGAGGGCTAGGTTGCACGAGTGCTCGGGAGTTTCTTCCGGGCTCTTTCTCTTCGGCCAAAACTTTACCGAGGAGGACGACGGGTATACGTACGTTACGCAAACAGCTCTACCCGTCCTGCAGGCAGGGCGAAAAGCTCGACACCCAAGATTCAAGGTCATCGTAGAATGCCTAGAAGCGAAAAAGTGGTACTCCCGTGATCTTGCGGATCATTCCAGAAGTGGGACGGTGGCGTTTAAATGCTTCGAGAGCACTGCTACAGGCCTAGATTGGGTCGCCGACTTGGACGAAAAGGGGCAGATCATTACGGGCAAGCACAAGGGGCCGGTTGGACTGCATATTCCATGGAAGGAACTCACTTTTGACTGATGGGCTTTAGGGCCTGTGTGATGTCGTGATCAATCTTGTCGATCCGGATCCGCCTGAAAGGCGGATCCGGTAGGAAGACGATCGTGACGCGCAGGCAACTCACCGACGAGCAGTGGAAGTTGATTGGACCGCTCCTGCCGATAGGCGAGTACGGCCCGTACCCCGAGCGGCTGCGGGATCAGTTCGAGGGGGTGATCTGGCGGTTCAGGACGGGCGCGCAGTGGCGTGAGATGCCGGGCGAGTTCGGGCCCTGGCCGACTGTCTACGGGCGCTTCCGGGTCTGGAGGAACGCCGGTGTCTTCACCGCCCTGCTGGAGGGCCTGATCGCCGAAGCCGCCCGTCAGGGCAGGACGGACTTGTCCCTGGTCAGCGTGGACTCTACGACCGCCCGCGCTCACCACGACGCCGCCGGGATGCTCGTCGGCAAGGACGTCATGGAGGCTCTGGAGGAGGCCGCCGCCGAGCAGGAACAGGCCCGGCAAAAGGGGGCGGCGCCGTTGCTTGTTAGTCATAGTGTCCTGCGCCGGAGATTCGTCGGCAGAAGCGGGCGAGGGATCGTGGGTGCGCCGCTCGGGCATACCCGGCATCATCGGCAGCACGGGCGCCCGGTCGAGCCGCGGAACGTCTACCGGTCCTTCATCCGAGTCGCCCAGGCCGCCGACCTCCGGGTGATCCGGCTCCACGACGCCCGGCACGGCTGCGCGACCCTGCTCACCGCCGCCGGGGTCGCCCCTCGCGTCGTGATGGAGATCCTGGGACACAGCCAGATCAGCATCACCATGGACGTCTACACGCACGTCGTCCAGGACACCCAGCGGGAGGCCATCAGTCACATGGACCGGCTGCTCAAGAGGCGTCGTGGCTCTGGCTGACCGCCGCCGTTGATGTCAGATCCTGATGTCAAACGCCCCGGACCATGATCGGTCCGGGGCCTTTTGGCTGGTGCCCCCGGCAGGATTCGAACCTGCGACACCCGCTTTAGGAGAGAGGCTGGGCGTAGGACAGGTGACCTGCGGCTTCGCTGGCCGAGCTAAGGGGCACGGATGCACCCGCTAACCACCCTTGTTGACCGCTGTTGACCGTTGCTTCTGGCACGGCTGTGGCACGCGGCTCGTTGCGTGAGCTGACCACGATAGCGACTGAAGGTCACGAGTAGTGACAGGTCGTCACTTCGTGGCTAGGGTTTCCATCTCGTTGCAGGTTGAACCCAAGGCCGGGCGGATAGTCATGCAAGTGTGCGCCGTGGGCCGGAACGGGGAGCCGCACGATGGGGAGGGGGCAACGTACTTGCATTCGATCGCCACGCTGGATCCGAACACGGCTAAAGGCAGATTCGGTGTCGCCTATGTGAAATCGATATTTAGCCAAGCTGCGGTCGGCTTCAACGAGACGGCGCCGGATGAGGATGCCATCGCAGTAGACGGCAGCTTGGAATTCGCGATAGCAGCAGCTCGAGTTCAGATCAAGTGTAGCTCGCAATTCAAAATCTCAGGCAAGAGCGCCACTTGGGACTCAGAGCTGCACTGGCGGGATAGCTGGTCAACCTCGGCTGTGCCGGTATATTTCGTGCTAGTGATTTTGGATTATAAGGATCCCGTGGACTGGGTTCAGCATCACGATGCAGGAACCAATCACAGGGCGGCTGCCTTTTGGGTGCGCGTAAACGGCGCAGGGGCTCCCACTGACAAGATCGTGGTCCCAAAGACGCAGCGACTTACAGCGGCAACGTTGGAATTGTGGGAGAAGGAGGTGAAATCATGCTTCATTCCAACGATGCCCTAGGCTCGCGTGGCGTCAGGATTCCGACTGTCTCTCAGATTCGCACTTACTTGCAAGCGGAGGGATGGGAAAGTCAGCCTCCTGGGTCGGCGGGTACGATCTGGGTTCGCGATGGCGTCATGATCGGCGTTCCAGCTATAGACGACACGGGGATTGCTGTCGGAATCGTTGAGAGAATCGCTAGGCAAGAGCGCAGAAGTCCAAAAGACGTGGCTCTGAGTATTCGATACCACCTAATGGACGTGACGTACCTGCGGGCCGCGAATGATTATGCGATCACCGACACGATCCCATTCGAGGCAGCATCTACGGTGATCGCCTCCGCGCGCAAGTTGCTCAGGGCAGTCGGCACCACTGCGTGGAATGAACGTGGCGAAATCGGGGGCAACTATGCACGCCAGGGGGACGCAGTCTTGCGACGTGCACGGATGGATCACACCCAAGAAGGCTCTTTCATCATTCCCATCCTAGTTCCTCTTCCGCATACACAAGAGGCCCCTGGAGAAGCTGCGCAAACGGCCGACCTCGAGCTATTTCAAGCTGCTCCGGAACCTTTTGAGCGTCGAGTGACGCGCACTTTGGCGCAATCACTTATGGCGGTGAAAGAGATTATTGTCGAGCCTGAGTCCTCGCCCAGTGTGGGAGATCTGCATGCCGTGGTTGCACGCGGTGTCAGCAGGGAGTTTTGCTCTGCGCTAGCTAAGATCCTAACGGAACCCTCGGTTAGCGAGTTCGAGACGAGTTTTGAATGGGCCTCTTCTGTTCCTACCCCAGAGACAATGCCTAATGCAGTGTCCATTGAATCAGATGCTTCCGAAAAGATTGAGGAGGCGGCAGAAAAACTGAAAAAGCATCGCATCGATTCCACATCGACATTCTCGGGGAATATTGTGGAGTTGAGGCATGTGGGAGATGACCCGTTCGGCTTTGCTACAATTTCAACAGTCCGCAGGGGGAGGCGGTCAGAAATCCGGGTTCGCCTTCCCTATGAGGCTTACCAAGAGGCCGTCATTTGGCACCGTGCTCGCCGAGTGGTCATCGTGGATGGTGAGGTGAAACACAGCACTGGAAGGAGATTGGTAGTCGAGAATCCAGTCGGCTTCCGGCCCATCGATGAGATTCTGCTTCCCATTTCCTGACGAACTGGTTCCAATGGCGCTCAAGTCGACTGTTGGCGTTGAGGGTTGGGTTGACCTGCGCTGATGTGCGCGCTACCTGTCGTCGCTTGTCGACGTTGGTCACTGCCGGACGGCCCAGAGACGGCCCAGCCCTCGGGGCGGTGCTCCTGGCCGCGCGGTAGCTCAAGCCGGTGGCGGTCGGCTTCGGTCGGGTCGGTTGCTGTACTTCTCTGCTGACAGCAGATCCCGCATTGCCGTGCGTGCCCGTTGGGCCTGTGCGGGCCAAGCGCTTAGAAGAGAGTGATCTTCTTTCGGATGATCAAGACTGTGACCTGCGGCGGCGTGACGCGAGGGCCGCGCGGTGCGGCCAACGTCACCACGTATTCACCGGAAGCAGCTGATCCGGTTCTGAAGTTCACGCCCGCAGGCCACTTCGGCTGAGGCCCGGAAAACCCGCGGCAGAAGGTAAGTTCACCGTCACAATTACGGGATGAGCCTGTTCGACGCCGACCACTACGACCCCGACGACATGCTGGTGCACCCGCGGCATCAGGCGATGCAGCCGGTCCTGGCCGAGCTCATCCAGCAGTTGCGGGACTGCGAGACCGTGGAGGCCGGCGTCGCCTTCCAGCGGGACCTGCTCAACCGCCTGCTAGAAGTTGAGAAGGACCGCCGGGAGTTCAAGCGTGCCGCCGCCCGAATCCGCAGGTGCAAGTCGCCCCATGGGGAGGCTCCCGAGCCACAATCGGGCCGCGACCTCACCGACGTGGCAACCTGGCTGTTCGAGCACGACGTGTGCGAGCGGCTGGCTCGCCAGCTTCGCTCGGTCGGCGACGCCTTGGCGTGGCGCGTCTTCGGCTTCCACCGACCGTTCATCCTCGCCCTGTGCCGCAACAACTCGCCCGGTCCGATGCACGGCAAAGCAGGGCTGCAGGCGGAACTCGATCGCGTCGAGAGGGCCTTCAAGGAAGACGGCTCCTTCGCACTCCTGCATGACTTGACCAACTGCCTACGCATCGGCGACGTCACGGTCTGGAATGGCGTCCACCCGCCCCGCACCGAGGAGATCAAGACCAACCCGAAGAACCGCAGGGGCGCCCAGATCCGGCGGATCAACCAGGCCGGCGCAGCGGTGCTGAACGGCGGCCCGCTCCCGGGGGACAACGCCTCAGAGCGCCTCCACGACCTGGACCTGCCGCTGCGCACGCATCTGGACGTACTGCGCGAGGCTTCGGAGCGAGCCGCGACCGAGGGCATCCATGCCACCGCAGTGCCCGGCAGCCGGGTCCTGTTCGTCGTCGACCAATACGGATGTGTCCAGCAGGGTCTTTCCTCCGTGCAGTTCAATGAGCGCCTTCAGCAGACCGTCGGTGCCGCGCTGCAGCGGGCAGGGATCGCGGCCGGCCGGGAGGACCACAACGTCCACGCCACCAGCATGGACAGCACGGCCCGCGACCCGCTGCGTGTGCCGTGGGCGAACTACCCGCTGCATCCGGTGGCCTGCGCCCGGCTGATCGGTGACTACGCCGCGGTGACCGTGGAGACCTCCGGGCCTGCTCTGGCTCGCCTGCTGCAGGTGGCTGGCTTGGACGCGCGCTGGATTCGCCCGCCAGGGAAGGCGGACCTGCAGCAGGGAGAGGTCGTCGTGGAGATCCACCGCCAGGAGGAGCTGCGCGCCGTGGCGCTGCCAGGGGGCCTGACTATGACACCGGGCTGGACGGTGCAGATGCGCCGCTCCGAACTGGACCGCTACCTGATCGAGCTTCTCCAACCGGGCTCATGGGTCGCAGGAATCAAGCACGTGCTCGCCGCAAGGCAGGCCGGGCGACCTTGGCCGCACTACCGCAACGAGCACGAGATCTGGGTTTAGTCAGCCCGCGTCAACTGTCCCCGTTGTTCCAGTCGTCGCCGAGCACCCACCGCAGCGCCGACAGCTCACCGAGGAGGTAGGCGACGTTCCACGTCTCATGTTCGTCAGCGGGGATGCTGAACCGCGGGTCGTCGGCGTACTGCTTCTCCACCTGAGCCATCGCGTCTCTCATCATCCGGTCGATCTCAGGTTCCAGCGGCTCCCGTCGGCCGGTCTCGATCCGATTGATGAGCACTTCTTTGCGGTAAAACCAGAGTTTGTCGGTGCGGTACTCCTCGGCGGCGACGATCTCCGCCTCTGTTCGCGGTCGGGAGGCGACGTAGCGAGCCACGAAGTCGTCGCGGCCTTCCAGCAGCTTGCTGAGTTGCGGTCGCTCCCAGTGCTTGACACGGAAGGGCGGCCGGTTGTTCAGCTCATAGGTCTTGATGAAGTCCTTACAGGGATTGGACAGGAAGCTACTGGCGATGACCAGGGCGACGTTCGCCCGCTCCGCGGTGGCCCAGGCGAGAAGCCCGGTGATCTTGTCCGGTGGCACACCCTTCTTGTATTTCTTGCAGTCCACGAACCAGCGTTCGAGGTGAACTGTGCCGTCAAACTCCTCAACCTGGCGCTCAGCGACGATGTCTCGTCCGCCGTCGGCCGGGCTCGCGTTCAGACCAGTGCCCTTGCGCCAGTCAACGTTCACGAACCCGAGCTCGCGCATCAGCTCGAAGCAGAATTCCTCGAACTCGGCGTCCGTCATGTCGTCGTACGGCATGCCTGCGTCATCCACCACTCGGTGAGCGTATCGAGAGGGTCTGGCGGGACGCTCGTGAGTACGCGCTGCCGCCGGAGCTCCAAGCATCCATCCTCGGAGGACGTCCGTACGACCTACGTCACACCTGCATCACCATGTGGCTGAACGCCGGAGTGCCCGTGGCTGAGGTGGCGCGAAGGGTCGGCAACTCACCCGAGGTGAGTCATCGTGTCCATGAGGGCTGCATTTACGGCCAGGAAGAGGTCATGAACAACAAGATTGAACGGGAGCTCGACTGGCCGGAGTGAGTGCCTACTCTGCTGCCCGGCAGGATTCGAACCTGCGCACACGGCTCCGGAGTGATTGCGCTGATCGCCCCTCACATCCCTCTGACCTGCGGCGGTGTCTGTCGGAGGGCGGCCGCGACACGGAGTGTGTCGGAGCCTCCGACTGAGCGGGGCGCCTGCGGTGTGGGGTGCTTCCATGCGTAGTGCTGCTGGTGCTGCACTCGGCGGGGTTGGCGCTAGGCCAAGCGCTTAGAAGATGCGGGCAAGCCTTGGTGGGGCGATCGACTCTTCCCTTGAGATCGCCGTGCCGGGCTGTCGAGTGCCGCTACCGTTCGACAGAGGGGGATACAAAGGTTCACCGGCTATGGCCACCCTTGCCGGGTATTTGCTTGTGCATGCTTGCCCTGGTCTACAGCTCGTACAACGCCGCAAGCACGGTGTGCAATGGGCCGTTCGCACTCAACCTGGTGACGAAATCGAGATGGGACTGCGCCGTGTCCGACGAGCAAAAGCTGCCACTGAGCCTGATGTACGAGCCTGACACGTACCTCTGCTCGTGGTTCCTCCCTGACAACCTTGGTGGCTACATCGACATACCAGGCGACCTTCAACTACGCCCCCTGCGCCCTCCGACCGGACAGGTCTACGGCACCGTGCCGTTGCAACACACAGAGCACCTCCCAGGCGTTGTTGAGACGTCCTTTCCTCAATCCATCAGCGTTCCCGTCCTGTACGGGAGGTTGGCCAATGGCGGATCGGTCACTCTGCTGGATGCGCATGTCCAACTCTGGATGGCAGGCGGTTACATCACAGGTACCGCTGCCCTTCTGGGTAAGTCTGCCTTCTTTGGTCTCGCCGGCGTACCAGCAGCACCTACCTCAGTGGTCCCACCCCGAGTCACCTCGGCAACATTCCAAATCACCGCCCTGGACGCAGCACTTGGTGTTCCACCTATCAAGGACGTCTCCAATCCTCATCTGCCGGGTGGCGAAGAAGGTCGGTGGGCAGCAACAGTCAACGGCAGTGCCGCAAGGACATGGTTGGCTGAGGGCGCTCAACTAACAGTGAGCTACTACCACCGCATGCGCGCGATGGACCCATGCGAGTTCAACCTAGCCTTCAGTCCCGTGGCAACCGTGGCCCTGACCGAGGCTAAGCCGCTCACAATCGCCCTCGATCAGTACATCCAACCGCTGCGCAAGATCCTCTCGATCGCTACCGGTAAGCCCCAGGACCTGTCCTACCTTCACGTGGAACTCGAAGGTCGGGAAGGCAAGTATCAGGTGGTCGGCACCGGCATCACGCAAGCCCCTTTCGCCAGCTCGACCGCGGCCTTTCAAGCGCATAAATCCGTCATACGAGCGCTCCCCGACGAGCTCTCCCTCCTAGACCTCGTCACGCAATGGTCCCAATACGCCGTCGCGCACCACCCCCTAGTTGAGACGTACGGGGCGATGCTGCACACGCCTGACCAGCACCCGCGTTCCCGCTACCTTTTGCTGATCCAAGCCTTGGAAGGCCTGTACGGATACGAGAACAATGCGACCTCCGAGGAACGACAGGCCAAGCACACTGCCAGCTACGAAGAGGCCTTGGCGCATGCGAAGAGCGAGCTAGATGCTAAGACCTTCAAGTTCGTCAAGAAGCACCTGTCGAAGAAACCGTCCATGAGTCTCGACACAGCCCTCGACGCCCTGATCACGGGTCTGCCCGTCAACATCATGGATCGCCTGGGCGCAACAGAGCTCATCAAGGAAGTAAAGGCCGTGAGCACGGCCACTGACTTGACCACAGCAGGGGCCTTGCGGGTGGTCCGCAACGACCTAGCTCACGGAAATCGCGGCTACGAGCCAAACCGCCTGCAAGGAGTGGTGCATCTCCTGGAGTTCATAGTGCGTGGACATGCCCTACGCATGCTGGGATGCCCCGAGGCTGTGATCAGCCGCGTCTTTCCCGCAGATTGAAAATCTGCCGGCTTCGCCTTCCCAGGTTCGAATCCTGGCGCCGCCACGCTAGTGGAAACCGGCCCTTGACCAGCAAGTTTGGTCGAGGGCCGGTTTCGTTGTGTCTGCTGGCCGTCGCCGTGATTCCCCGCTGTTCCCCGGCCGTTCTGGCACACCTGTGGCACGATGTTGTGGCCGTGATCACGCGGGCGGTGGGGCTCGGGGGCTTCCCGCTGTATGGGAGAGATAGGAAGGGGAGGGTTCGGGATGTTGGTCAAGCCAGGGCATGAGCTGTATCCGTCCACCGACGGCTGCTTCCTCTGCGCCAAGCCGTTCGACGGTACAGGTACAGCGGTGACGTGGGTCGGCGTCGGTGCGAGGATCTATCTTCACGGGGAGTATTGCGCCGGTTCGTTCGTCCTCCGCGTCGCTCGGGACGCTTGGCAGGTAGAGCACGATCGGGGCGACTCCTCGGCCTGAGCGATGAAGGCCGGCGGAGCAACTTTGGGCTGAAGTTTCAGTGGGCGAGTCAAGTCACGACTCCCAAGAAGGTCTGCTGCCAGATACTCGACCTGGTTGGATCGGCCCATGGGTGATGAATTGGGCGTCGTCATCGGCGTTGTCGGTACGCTCCTCGGCGCGTCGCTAACTGGTGGCTTCACCTTGTTGCAGGGGCGGCAGAGCAGCCGCGAGAAACAACAAGATCGGCTTGAACAGCGGTGGCTCGTTCATCGAGAGGCGAGGCGGGAGGCTTACCTCAAGCTGTTGTCCAAGCACTACGCCTTCGACAAGCTTGTCGAGGCACTCTGGGTGAGCAGGCCGAGCAGTAATGGTCAGTTGATCAGTGACTCTGACGCTGTCATCGCTGATCTCTGGGAGCTCGTCACCGTGGTTAAGCTGGAAGGCCCGCCGTCGGTCGGTGAGGCGGCTCAAGAACTCGTCAAGGTCAACTGGGATGTCCTCTTCGGCCTGTATGACCTCGATCGAATAGCCACCGAGCAAGGTGATGAGCCTCGTCTGGTTGACCTAACCACCAGGCGCGTAGAGGAGCTCGACGAGAAGCGCCATGACACGCTTGCTGCCTTCATCCGTGCTGCTCGGGCAGCCATCGGTGGGGAAGCTGGTGATCTCAAGTAGTCTGCCCGTCAGCTTGACGCCGCGGTTGGCGTAGCGACTTTGGCCGGGAGTTTCAATGACCCAGTCAAGTGCCGCTACTCGGGTCCCGGAGCACCAGTTTGGAAGATTGCGTATGCGGATCTGTCCTGGCCTGGGCTGGTGCTGACCTGCGCGAACGTGAGCGGCTGGCCGTCATTCCCCGTTGTTCCCCGCGGATTACCGCCCCATCGGGCACGGCAGGGGCACGCGGCGTCGTCAAATGTGATGTATCTCGCAGTGCGGCATGTCGATCGGGGCAGGCTAGATCTTCTGGAAGTGGTGAGCCGAGTCCGCTATCGGGGGCGCTTGCTCAGTGCACTTTGCTGACCTGGGCTGATCCCTCGGCCAGTTGTCATCATCTGTCACCGCTGGCCGCCGCCGGACGGCCCAGAGACGGCCCGACCCTTATATCCGTGCACCGTGTTGCAGACGGCCCTACGCTGATCGTCATGCCGAACCGGGTGCCGATCAGCGACGAATTACGTTCCGCGTTGGGCTCTCCCAGGAAGACCCAGCTCCTGGACAGCAGCCCACGCTCCCGTGTATGGCGGGTGGAGCTGCGCGGTGGTCGCCGGGTAATCGTCAAACAGATCACCGATGAAGGCGGAAGCGGGCCCGACGGGGATGCGCGCTATGCGCGGGAGGTCGCTGCATTGCGGCTCGCTGCGCGGGCGACCCGGCCGCCCATCGCGCCCGCATTGCTCGGAACGGATCCGCCGTCACGCGTGATGGTCCTAGAGTACCTGGCCGACCTCGGAGCAGTGGACGACTGGATGCCGGGCTACGCGGAGTCCCTCGCCAGGCTGCACGCTGTCACCGGCCCGGCCGACGCGGGCACGCTCCCCACCTGGTCCGGACCGACGGCCGCCGACGCCGAATCCTTCCTCGCCCTCGCGAAGGCGCTTGAGGTACCCGTACCGCCCGGAGTGTCGAACGAACTCGCTGGCCTGATCGACCGGCTCGACCCCGCGCCCCATCATGCGCTGCTGCACGGAGACCCCTGTCCCGGCAACGACCTGCGCACAGCCGCCGGGGTCCACTTCGTCGACTTCGAGCAGGCGTCGCTGGGCAACGGCCTCGTCGAACTCGCCTACTTCCGCATCGGGTTTCCGACCTGCTGGTGTGCTATGTCCGTCACCGGTGCGCCGCTCGCGGAAGCTGAGGAGGTCTACCGTGCCAGCTGGCGGGGCCTCACCGGCAGGGACGTTCCCGGCGACCTTGCCGACGCCTGCGCCGGCTGGCTGATCCGTGGTGACGCACTCGTCCAACGTGCCCACCGCGAGTCCGTCGACCATCTCGCACGGGTGTCGGTGGACGACTTCGAGTGGGGCTACATCTCCGCCCGAGAACGCCTCGTCCACCGACTTGGTGTGGTCGCCGACATGACCTGCGACCATGACCTCCTGCACGCACTCGGTCACCTCAGCGCAGCGCTGGCCGCCCGCCTGCTGGAACGCTGGCCCACACTGCGCCCACTGCCCACGCAGAGCACACGACCCTGGCACTGACAAGCCAGTGGCTGCTGGCTGACGCCACTCGACACCGCGAGGGCGGTGTAGCGGGTTTGGCCGGTGGCCTGCCTGGGCTGGGGTCGAGCATGGGCAGGGGGCCGTACGCTGGTTGGCAACTCGGGCAGGCTTGTCCCCTGCCCGCAATGTGTCCGAGTGGCCCCCTGGTCTTGCTCGACGCGGGTCCCGGACCGGGTAGGTGGGTAGAGCCGCGGAGCCGACCGGCACCCCCGCCGGCCTTTTCTCTCGGCCAGGGTGCTCGCTTCAGCCGCGCGACCGGCGGAGCCGGGGCCCGGAGCGGGGCGGAGACAGGAGCGGCGGGCCCCGGCGGTGAGCCGGGGAGCGCGCGGCGAGCGTGAGCGAGCCGCCTTGAACCCGTAAAGAAGGTTGTTACTCAGTCAGGCGGCGCTGGTTTCGGGCGCGTTCGCGCTCTACCTCGTAGACGACTGTTTCGGCGCAGTCGATGGCGAGTCGGAGCTTGTCCAGGACGTCGTGGCGTGCAGCTGCGGCAAGGTCGCTGGGTGGTAGCTCCCGGTCGGGCGTTCCGGCGGGGATCCAGGTGCTGCGGTGGCTGTGGTCGCGTACGACGTCAGCGCAGGCTCGGACGACCGCGTTCATGGCCGTGTTGATCTCGTAGCGGTGGCGCTGGTCGGTCTCCGCCTCGGCGCCACTGGCCCGCCCCGGGGTTACGGCCATGTCGTCGTTCCCTCACCTGTCCGGATCGGCGCCGGTACGCGGAGTTCCGCGGTGACGGTCCAGCCCTGGTGGTCGCCGTGGACCTGGACGTGAGTGGCGAGCATGGCGACCATGCCCAGTCCTCGGCCGTGGACGGCTTCCGCGTCGGGGTGCTCGACCCGTGGGGCGGTGTGGGCGCCTCCTCCGTCGGTCACGGAGATCGCTATCACGTGAGCGGATCGCGCGAGGGAGATGTGGAAGGTGCCCTTGCCGTCGCCGCTTGCCGTGTGGATCAAGGCGTTCGTGCCCAGTTCGCTGACGATCAGTGCCGCGTCATCGGCGGATGGAGTGTCGCTGAGGATGTCGCGGGTCCAGCGGCGGGCCCGGCTCACCTCTTCCGGGAATCCTGGGCAAGTGAGTCCCCAGACCCGCACTGTACTCGTATACTCGTCCATACAAGTTCCTTCGTGCTGGTAGGCGGCCATGGCTGGTGGATTCGTGCTAGACGAGTTTCACGCCGTCGTGGGCGCGTATGGCCGGCGGGGATGCGGCGTCCAGCGCGTCCAGAACGCGGATCGCGTATGCCTCGTCGGCAAGCTCGGTGACCTCATCGCGGGTGACCCAGCGCAGTGCCCGGGTCTCCTCGCCCGTGGTGGGATGACCGTCCATCGCTTCACAGCGGAAGACGAGGGCGACGATCAGGGCGTTCATGTTCTTGTAGACGCCGGTCAGGGTCGCGGGAAGCGCGATCTTGATTCCGGTCTCTTCGTAGACCTCGCGCTGGAGTGCATCCGGGATGGTCTCGCCCGGCTCCAGGACTCCGCCCGGCGGCTCCCACTTGCCGTTATCCCGCCGCTTGATCAGCAGCGCCCGGTCCTGGTCGTCGACGATGACTCCGGCGACGCTCACGGAGTGCGGGCGCTCAGTGCTCACGTTCCTCTGCCCCTTCGGCGGCTGGCTAGGCTCTCCACCGTAGCAATAAAGGTCGGCTGCTCGTCTAGACACCTAAAGGAGTGCTCATGGCTTCCAACCTTTCCGGCATCATCGGCGCGCTGGACCCGACCAGCGACCGGGCGGTCTTCCGGCAGATCGCCGACCAGCTGCGCGAAGCGATCGACAAGGGCCGCTTCAAGGAGGGGGACAAGCTGCCGTCCGAAACGGCCCTGGTCGAGCATTACGGCGTATCGCGGATGACCGTCCGCAACGCCCTCTCCGTCCTCCAGGGCGAGGGCCTAGTGGTCTCCGAGCACGGCAAGGGCGTGTTCGTCCGGCCCCGCCCGCCCGTCCGGCGACTGGCCTCCGACCGCTTCGCACGCAGGCACCGCGAGCAGGGAAAGGCGGCGTTCACCGTCGAGGCGGAAGCCGCGGGCAGCCGCCCCGAAGTGGACAGCCTGGAGGTACGCGAAGAGCGGCCATCGCAGGACATCTCCGCCCGGCTCGGCTCTCCCCGCCGTGTACTGGCTCGCCGCCGCCGCTATCTGCTGGACAAGCGGCCCGTGGAGTTCGCCACCTCGTACATCCCGCTCGACCTCGCGCGGAACACCCCCATCGCCGAACCCAACCCCGGCCCCGGCGGTATCTACGCCCGGCTGGAAGAGATCGGCCACCGCCTCGACCGCTTCGAGGAGGAGATCCGCGCCCGGATGCCCTCGCCGCAAGAAGTCAAGACGCTCCAACTCGCCGCCGGCGTCCCGGTAATCCACCTGATCCGTACGGCGTTCGACACCGAGGGGCGCGCGGTGGAGGTCTGCGACACGGTCATGGCGGCTGACGCATACGTCCTCGCCTACCAACTGCCCGCCACCTGACCTGTGGTGATGGGGTGTTGAGAAGCTGCGGCGTCTGGGCGCTTCCGCGAACTCGCACACACCACCAGGGATACTCGTCTAGACGAGTAGCTGACATGCGTGGCACAGTGGTCTCCGTTCCCGGCGTCAACGGGAGCGCTCAATGCATCTTGTCTAGATGACTAGATGCCCGTGGAGACAAGGAGAAGTCGTTGCGTTTCATCCGAGTTGAGACCTCATCCGCCACGATGCTGCTGACCGAGGAGCCGCAGCCCAAGGTCAACCGGCAGACCGGCGAGATTGCCAAGGACGCCGAGAGCGGTCAGACGCTCATGAACGTCGGCGTGGTCTACATCGATGGGGGAGAGTCCTCTCTGATCCGGGTCACCGTGCCGGAGCGCGGTGTCACCGAGGGGCTGGCCATGGGGGCGCCTGTCACGCTGCTGGGCCTGATCGCTCGCCCTTGGGAGAGTGTGTTCAATGGCCAGCAGCGGCACGGCATCGCCTACCGTGCCGACGCGATCGCCCCGGCCGCGCTCCCGGTCCCGGCGGAGGCCTGACCGCCGTGTCCGACCTGATGACGCTGATAGAGGTGGGCGGCCCCCTTGCTGCTACGGCAGGCGGGGCCGCGTACCTCCGAGCCAAGCACCCGGCGGTCTACTGGTCGGCGGTCGGGCTGCCGGTCTCCACGGCCCGGCTGGTCGGCTCGTACCAGTCGGTCATGGAGTCCTGCGGGCTGACCGTGGCGCCCGCCCGGCTACGGGCCCTGGCGATACACGCAGCCACCCGCCGAGAAGTGCGGCCGGTGCCGCCCCGTCGCGGGATCATCCGCCCGACAACGACGGGCCTGAGGCTCCGGCTGCGGCTGGCGCCGGGCCAGGAACCGGCGGACGTGGCGGCCTCGGCCGAACGGCTGCGGCATGCCTGGGGCGTCCACGCCGTGTACGTGTCGGAGGTCAAGCCCGGCGTGGTCGAGCTGCGGCTCGTCGGCTTCGATGTGCTGCGCAAGGTGCGGATGCCCCGCAAGGCCAACGGCGGCTTCCTCAAGGTGCCGGTGGCTCTGCGGGAGGACGCGACCCCGTTCGTACGGGACTACCGCGCTATCCCGCACCAACTGACGCTAGGCGCCACGCTGTCGGGCAAGTCGATGTTCCTGCGCCACCTGCTCACCAGCCTGGCCCGGCAACCGGTCGCGCTGGTCGGGATCGACTGCAAGCGCGGGGTGGAGCTCGCCCCGTTCGCCGCGCGCCTGTCGGCCCTGGCCACCGACCCCGAGCAGGCAGCGGAGTTGCTGCCGATGCTCGTACAGCTCATGGAGGACCGATACGACCTGATCAAGGCCCGACAGGGCATCGACCCAGACACCCCGGAGGAGGAGATCACATCGGACATCTGGGGCCTGCCAGGATCGGAACGGCCGGTGCCGGTGGTGCTGTTCGTCGATGAAGTCGCCGAACTGTTCCTGACCGCGACCCGCAAGGACGAGGAACGGCGAGACGAGATGGTCACTCAGCTCATCCGGCTCGCCCAACTCGGCCGCGCGGCCGGGATCTACCTGGAGGTGTGTGGGCAGCGGTTCGGTGCTGAGCTGGGCAAGGGCGCCACCATGCTCCGCGCGCAGCTCACGGGCCGTGTCTGCCACCGCGTCAACGACGAAGCCTCCGCGAAGATGGCGCTCGGCGATATCGCCCCGGAAGCGGTCGGTGCCGCCTGTGCCATCGCTCCCGAACGGCCCGGTCTGGCGGTCGCCGGTGATACCTCCGGCGGCTGGTCTCGCATCCGTACGCCGTACCTGTCCCTCGGCGAAGCCGCAGCCGTCTGCCGGACCCATGCCCATCTCGTCCCGGACCTGCCCGCTCTCGCTCCCTTCCGGCCCGCCGTGCCCACTCCGCCAGTGGACGCCCCGGCTCCGCTGGTCAAGCCGCGGCCCGTGACCGAGTAATCCGCTTCCCACCTCCACGGCCGGCGTGACCGCCTCGCGCCATGCCCCTACCCCTGCCATGCCTGATCCCGGAAGGAGCCGCACCATGCGCGCCTACCTGGCACGTATCGACGCGGTGCTGGTCCAGGCGGTCATCGCCGCCGCGCTGTCCTTCGCCCACCTGCACGACATCGCCTCGGCGGCCGGACAGGACGGGTGGAAAGCCTGGGCCTACCCGGTCTCGGTTGACCTGCTGCTGGTCGCTGCCTGGCAGCGCCTGCGGTCGGGATCGTCCAGGGCCTCCGGCTGGTGCTGGTTCCTCATCGCCCTGACGGCCTCGCTCGGGGCGAACGTCGCCACCGCCGGACTGCTCGACCTGACCGACGTACCAGCCTGGCTGCGCATCCTCGTGGCTGGCTGGCCAGCCGTGGCCTTCCTCGGCGGGACGCTGCTCGCTCACACCGCCTCGGCCTCCGAGGCCGAGGCGGAACCCAAGCGGAAGGAGCCGGAGCCTGAACCGGTCGAGCTCGCCCGCATCGACCAGGAGTCGACGGAGCTGTCCCTGACCGCGGCTCCGGAACCGCCCTCCGAACCGGAACCAGAACCTGAGCGGGACGCACCGCAGATCCCGCCCGTGCTGGTCGAACACGCCCGCAAGATCGCCGACGACCACCGCGCACGCACCGGTAAGCCAATCGACACCCCGGCCCTGCGCGCCCGTCTCGGCGTCACGGCCCCGCTGGCCGAGGCCATCGCCGCCCACCTCACTTGATGGAAGGAGAACACGACCATGCGCCCGTCCACCCTCCGCGCCCTCCAGCGCGCCGCCGAACTGACTAGACAAAACCGTCTGGTTGAGGCCGTACGCATCGCCGAGCCCGTCATCCTCTCCGCCGACGACATCGAGGGCGCCGAGATCAAGCGCTGGCTCGCCGAGCACGCCGACGACTTCACCGGCCGAGAGGAGATCGGCTGATGCCCGCGCACCGCCGCTTCCGCAATGTCACCCGCATCGGCCCCGTCCAGGTCGGCACCGCCTACGACAGCCGAGGCCGCGAGAAGCACACCGCCGCCTGCACCGCGCCCCGTTGCGGCTTCTCGGCCGACTACGACAGCCGCGCGGCAGCCGAGCTGGCCGCTCGTACCCACCGCTGCCCCGTCCGTTGAAAGGACCTTGCCCCGTGACCGTCAGCCTGCCGCTCGTCCTCGTCCTGGGCGTCATCGCCTGGGCCGCGATCAAGTTCCTCGGCGTCCGCATGTGGGTCGTCGTCGTGATCGCCCTGTTCGGGTTCTGGCTCTCCCACACCTTCCTCGCGCCCACCATCGAGTCCGGCACGCGTTCCGGCGTGAACGTTGTCAACGGCATACATGACTAGACGAGTAGCTGAGAGGAGAACTCCCATGCTCCGCCCGAAGTACCCGGAAGCCCCCGCCCTGCCGACAGCCCACCTGATCACCTCGGCCGCGCCCGCTCAGCACGGGCCTTCCCCAGCCTGCTCGTGCCGAGAGACATCCGCCGCCCCCGCTCCGGCTCGCCGGGTCGCGCCCTCGATCGGCATCAGTGCTGGAGCAATCGCCGCCGTGGTCACGGTCGGCGTGGTCCTCACCGCTCTGCTGAGCGCGGTCGCTGTCTCGGCGGTGTCCGTCGCCGTCGCTGCCGTCGTCCTGCGCTCCCTGCTGGGCTCCCAGCGCCACCGCTGAACAACCGCCGCCGGGGCGGTCCGATACCGCCAAGCATCCGCCGCCCCGGGCAGCCCGTCACTTGCGAACGAGTCGAAGAGGAGGAACCCATCATTACCCGCGCCACCCCGCCCCCGGTGCTCGAACTGGGCAAGCTCGCGTCGCTCGGCACCCTGCCCGCGCTCATCGGCCAGCTCGCGGGCCTCGGCGGCTGCACCAACCCTGTCCGGCTCGACGGCCACCGCACTGAACAGGAAGTCGACCGCCGGACCGGCGAGATCGGCCGCATCCTGCATCACCTGGACTCGACGAACCTCCCAGCCGGTCACCTCCTGGTGCGCTGCAACAACCGCCGCGCCACCCGCTGCCCGGCCTGTGCCGAGACCTACCGCCGCGACACCTTCCACCTGATCACTGCCGGACTGCGCGGCGGCAAGGGCACCCCCGAAGAAGTCACCAACCACCCGCGCGTCTTCGCCACCTTCACCGCTCCCAGTTTCGGCCCGGTCCACAACCGGCTGACGAGTCCCGGCGGCAAGGTCCGCCCATGCCGGTGCGGAATCGTGCACGACCAGGGTGACGGCGCCCTCGGCAGCCCGCTCGACCCGGATACATACGACTACGAGGCCGCCGTCCTGTGGAACGCTCACGCAGGGCCGCTGTGGCGGCGCTTCTCGATCTACCTGCGCCGAGAGGTCGCCAAGCGCGCCGGACTCACACAACGGGCCTTCCGGCAGCACGCGCGGGTGTCCTTTGCAAAGGTCGCCGAGTACCAGAAGCGTGGCGCCGTCCACTTCCATGCCGTGATCCGCCTCGATGGCCCGGACGGTGGTGACACCCTGCCGCCGGCCTGGGCCACGGTCGAGCTGCTGACTGATGCCATTCGTGCCGCTGCCGAGAAAGCACAGGTCGCGGGTCCTGTTGTGGATGGCCGGTGCCACACCTTCGCATTCGGCCGTGAGCTCGACGTGCGGCCAATCCGCGGCCCCGAGTTCGCTGGTGGCTCGGAGCTGACCGAGCGAGCCGTTGCCGCCTACATCGCCAAGTACGCCACCAAAGGCGCCGAGACAGCCACCGGCACCCTGGACCGCCGCCTGAAGTTCCTCGCCGAGCTGGCCCAGCTTGACATCTCCGAGCACGCCCGGCGCCTGATCCGCACGGCCTGGACGCTCGGTGCCCGCAAGGACCTGGAACACCTCCGGCTCCGCGCATGGGCCCACATGCTCGGCTTCCGCGGCCACTTCTCCACCAAGTCCCGCCGCTACTCAACCACCCTCGGTGCCCTCCGCGATGCACGCGCCGAGTGGCGCCGAGCCCAAGCCATGGCGGCCCCCGGTGCACCGAACCAGGAGGAAACCACCCTCGTCCTCTCGCACTGGGTCTTCGCCGGAACCGGCCTCACCCCCGGCGAAGCCTGGCTAGCCCAATCCATCGCACCCGCCCCCGGAACGGAAGGAGAACCCACCAGTGGCTGACCGCTACCTCACTGTTGCGCAGGTGGCCGAACTCCTCGGCACCACGCAACGCTTCCCGCGGCGCCTGATCGCCGAGCGACGCATCACGTTCGTCAAGGTCGGCCGACACGTCCCTATCCCGGAGAGCTCGCTGACCGCCTTCATCGACGCCAACACGGTGCAGCCGATCGGCCACCGGCGTAGCTCGCTTCGGAGGGCTGCCTGATGGCCAACAAGAGGGGGAGGCGCAGGAGTTTCGGGTCGGTCCGGCAGCTTCCATCCGGCCGTTGGCAGGTCCGCTACCGCGATCCCGAAACGGGCCAACTGCGCCCGGCCGAGAAGACGTACCCGACCAAGAGCGACGCCCAAGCGGCTCTCACGCACATCGAGTCCGACGTCACGCGTGGGCAGTGGTCGGACCCGGACGCCGGGGCGGTGAACTTCGAGGAGTACGCCACCTCATGGCTGCGGGACCGGAAGCTGGCCGATCGCACCCGCGAGCGGAATGAGTCGGTGATGCGGCTCCATATCCTGCCCACCTTCGGGGCAGGGAGCGTGGCTGACGTGACGACGGCCCGGGTTCGCAGCTGGCGGGGCAAGCTCCTGACTGCAGGAATCGGGGAGCCGACGGTGGTGAAGGCATACCAACTGCTGCGGGCCTTGATGAACACCGCCGTGGACGACGAGCTGATTCGCCGCAACCCCTGCCGGATCAAAGGCGCGGACCGCTACGACGTGCCCGAGCGGCCGGTTCTCACGGTGCCGGAGGTCTTCGCTATTGCCGACGCGATCGGGCCGCGGTACCGGCTGCTCGTTCTCCTCGCGGCCTTCACCACCCTGCGCTTCGGTGAGTTGGCGGCCTTGCGGCGTAGGGACATCGACCTTGAGGCGCTGAGTGTCACCGTCCGTCGGGCACAGGCCGAGTTGCAGAACGGCCGGCTCTTCGACAAGGCGCCGAAGTCCGCGGCCGGGGTGCGCTCCGTCTCCTTCCCGGCTGAGCTGCTCGACGAGGTCACACGCCACCTGGAACAGTTCGCCGCTCCAGGCCGTGACGGTCACGTCTTCGTCGGGCCACAGGGCGGGCAGCTGCGGCGGAGCAACTTCCGGGACGACTGGGTCAAGGCCCGGAAGGCTGCGGGCGTTACGGCCGAGCTGCACTTCCACGATCTGCGGCACACGGGCAATACGCTGGCCTCCACGGCCGGGGCCAGTACACGCGAGCTGATGACCCGCATGGGCCACAGCAGCTCGCGCGCCGCGCTGATCTACCAGCACATGACCAGTGACCGTGACCGGGCCATCGCCGACCGGCTCGGTGCCATGATCCGGGGTGGTGGGGGAGACGCTTCCGACCGCTCCGAGAAGGACCCTGCGGGCCCGTAGTGGCACGCCTGTGGCACGACCCCTGAAATGCCGAAGGGCCAGCCTGGGAGGAAACCCTTCCTGAGCTGGCCCTTCTGGTTGTGCCCCCGGCAGGATTCGAACCTGCGACACCCGCTTTAGGAGAGCGGTGCTCTATCCCCTGAGCTACGGAGGCGTGGGGACCCACGGGTCCCGGGGGATAGCGTAGCGGACCCGCTCAGCGGCCCGGTCGGGACTTCCGGAGGTGGTGTCCGGGGGAGTCGGGGGGATGCCGTCCCGCACGCGGCGGCCACGGCACCCCTCCGTACGCGGCGGCCCGGCACCCCTCCGTACGCGGCGCCCCGCCGCGCCCCCGCGGCCGCGGCCTACGAACCCTTGGCGACGGGGGCCGCGGCCTACGAACCCTTGGCGACGGGGGCCGCGGCCTACGAACCCTTGGCGACGGCGGCCGCGGTCTACGGACGGACGACCCGCACCCGGTACGTGTCCGAGGCGTCCTTGCCCGTCACCGCGATCGTGACCCCCGTCCGGGGATCCGTCATCACCCCGCCCACCCCATAGGGCGCGTCCGTCAGCTCCGCGCTCACGTTCGGCCAGCGGGCACAGCCGCCGCTGTGCGGTGCGCTGTCGGATACCGTCACCGGCCCCTTGCCGCTGTCGACCGCGGTGTCCACCCAGTAGACCAGCACCCCGGGCTTGCATATCGCGGCGTCGTTGCCGCCCTGTGTGCGGACCTCCACGGCGTACCCCGTGTGGTTGGTGACCGGTATGTACATCAGCTTCGTCCCGCCGCGCCGGGCCAGCGGGCTGAGGAAGTGATCGCTGCTGCCGCTGCCCTGCGGGCAGTCGACCTGTGCGGCATCCAGCCAGCCGAGCTTGCGCTTGTGCCAGCCCAGGAAGTCGTTGTTGGCCCCCCAGTCCTCGGACATCACATCCCAGTGCCCGACCTTCCCGCCGCCCTGCGTGGTGTAGAGGTCGGGCAACCCGAGTGCGTGTGCGTTCTCGTGCGGCAGCACCCGGTACGCGTTCGCCGCCGCCGTCTCCGAGCCGTCGTTCTGGCGGCTGTAGACGAACGACACATGGTCGAGCGAGACCCCGTCGGCCTGGGGTGCGTCTTGCAGGCCCGTGAAGGTGACGGACAGGACGGTGTCGAGGGCGGAGGGCCCGGCGTTGGGAGTGACCAGGACGTTGACCAGGTCGTAGTCGCTGAAGTCGACCCGGCTGTCAGCGGCGGCCGCGACGTCCTTGACCAGCTGCCGGTAGCCGGGCTCGTACCCGGCGCCGCGCACGATGCCGTACGAGGCGAAGCTGCGGGGCATCCGCAGCCATTTCATGATCGGCGCCCGCACCTGGTAGTCGAGGGCGCCGTAGGAGCTGGTGGCGTACCACCGGGAGGTCGTCGGGAAGAACTCGGCGAACCGGTCCGGGGCCGTGCCCGCGCCCCTCACGTCGGGAAAGTCGATCATCAGAGTGAGGGCCTTGAGGGTGCCGGTGCTCGGGGTGTGGCCCGGCGGCGTCGGGAGGCCCTCGGACATCTGCACCCCGGGGACGGTGACGGGGGCGCAGGGGGCGCCCGGCTGGGCCGTGGTCGCGCTGAGCGAACCGGCGAAGCCGTGGTCGGTGGTGGCCGTGGCCGTACTGGGGGCCGTTATGGCGAGGGCAGCGGAGGCGAGGAGAGCGGTGGTACGGCGAGGCCTGCGTATGCGCTCGCCCTGCCGCCCCCGCGGCCCTCGCCGGCCCTCCGCGTAGCGGCAGTTGCGTGCATATCGGGGATCTCGCTGGCGGGGTGGTTGCATACGGCCGCCTCCGGTCCCGGGCAGCCGTCCCTTCTCGGCTGCGCTGTGGGATCACCGTGCGGCGGCTGCCGGTTCTGACGCGCGCCGGGTGCGGCCGGACGGGCGGATCGTATGGGCCGTTCGGGCGCTGTGCGGAGTCATACGGTTACGAATCGTAGTGTTAGGCAGGAGTGGCACAGGTCACTTCCGGGCCGGGAAATATCCGGGGACACACTCCCCGTTTGGAACGGTGTCCGCATGAAACGGGGAACTGGACGAGGCGCTGGCGATCTACGCGCAGCCCAAGCAGCGCGGGCGGGCCGCGGCCAGACCGCCGCTGAAAGTCGCTCCCCGGATCCAAGCAGAGGGGAGTGCCGCCATGGTCACCACCAGCAGCTCGCCGCGCCGGCAGCACCAGGAACCCCGGCTGCGGGCGGACGCCCTGCGCAACCGTGAACGGATCGTCGCCGCCGCCCGGGAGATGCTCGTCGAGCAGGGACCCGAGGTCCCGCTGGACGAGGTCGCACGCCGCGCCGGCGTCGGCAACGCCACGCTCTACCGGCACTTCCCGGATCGCAGTGCCCTGATCCACCGCGTCACCCTGCACGTCATGGCCCGGATCGCCGACCAGGCGGAGGCCGCGCTCGCCGAGGAGGCGGACGCCTTCCAGGCGCTGCGCCGCTTCGTACACGCCGCGGCCGACGAGCGGATCGGTGCCCTGTGCCCGCTGCTCTCCCAGGACATCGACAAGAACCACCCCGAGCATGTCGCGGCCCGCGATTGTCTCGACAGCGCCATCGAGACCCTCATGGACCGTGCGCGCCGTTCGGGACAGCTGCGTACCGACATCGCCGTCGGTGACCTGATGGTCGCCCTGACCCAACTCACCCGCCCGCTTCCGGTGCCCGGCACCGGTTGCCCTCGGTTCGACCAGTTCGTGCACCGCCATCTGCAGCTCTTCCTGGACGGCCTGCACACCCCGGCGCGCTCTGAACTGCCGGGCTCCGCAGCCACATTGGAAGACCTACGGCAGCGGTCGTGACAGCACTCTTCTGCGACCCGTACCCGCCAAGCCGTCAACCCCCCTCGTACGCACCGCCTCTGACCGACTTCTCCGCACGCTAGGTAGGCCCACCCATGCCTGATGCAGCCCGTCAGCTCGACCCGAGACGCTGGAAAGCCCTCGTCTTCATCGCCCTCGCCCAGTTGATGGTCGTCCTGGACGCGACCGTCGTGAACATCGCCCTGCCCTCCGCCCAGGCGGACCTCGGGATATCCGACGGCAACCGGCAGTGGGTCATCACGGCCTACTCCCTGGCCTTCGGCGGGCTCCTGCTCTTCGGCGGCCGGATCGCCGATCTGTGGGGCCGTAAGCGTGCCTTCGTGGTCGGCCTGTTCGGCTTCGCCGCGGCCTCCGCGCTCGGCGGCGCGGCGGTCGGCACCGGCATGCTGCTCGGCTCGCGTGCGCTGCAGGGTGCCTTCGGCGCGCTGCTCGCCCCGTCGGCGCTGTCCCTGCTCGCGGTGATGTTCACCGAGGCCAAGGAGCGCGCCAAGGCGTTCGGTATCTACGGCGCGATCGCGGGCGGCGGCGGTGCCCTCGGTCTGATCCTCGGCGGCTTCCTGACGCAGTACCTGGACTGGCGCTGGACGTTCTATGTGAACATCCCGTTCGCCGTGATCGCCGCCCTGGGTGCGCTGTTCGTCGTCCGGGAGCCGGAGGGCACCCGCAACCGCTCCCCGCTCGACATTCCGGGCGTCGTGCTGTCCACCCTCGGCCTGGTCTCGCTGGTCTACGGGTTCACGCGCGCCGAGTCCGACGGCTGGGACGACAGCCTCACCATCGGTCTGTTCATCGCGTCGGCGGTGCTGCTCCTGTCCTTCGTGGCGGTGGAGTCCCGGGTCAAGGCCCCGCTGCTGCCGCTGCGCGTCGTGGCCCAGCGCAACCGGGGCGGGGTCTACCTGTCGCTGGGCCTCGCGGTCATCGCGATGTTCGGGCTGTTCCTCTTCCTCACGTACTACCTGCAGGTCGTCAAGGGCTACTCGCCGGTGAACACCGGCTTCGCCTTCCTCCCGATGATCGCGGGCATGATCACCGGATCGACGCAGATCGGCGCCCGTCTGATGACCCGCGTCCAGCCGCGCCTGCTGATGGCCCCGGGCTTTCTGCTCGCCGCCACCGGCATGCTGACGCTGACGCAGCTGGAGGTCGACAGCTCGTACGCCACCCTGGTCCTGCCCGCACAGCTGATGCTGGGTCTCGGCATGGGTACGGCCTTCATGCCGGCCATGAGCCTGGCCACCCACGGAGTCGAGCCGCGGGACGCCGGTGTCGCCTCCGCGATGGTCAACACCTCGCAGCAGGTCGGCGGTGCCATCGGAACGGCGCTGCTGAACACCATCGCGGCGAGTGCCACCACGGCGTACGTCACCGCGCACGCGGCCGGCGCCCGGTCGGCGGAGGCGCTGAAGCTGCAGGCGATGGTGCACGGCTACAGCACCGCCATCTGGTGGGCGGTCGGCATTCTGGTCCTGTCGGCGACGATCGCCTTCACCTTCGTCACCACCGGTGGCCCGAGCGCCGGTATGCCGGTCGCGGGCTCCGGGGAAGGCGCGGACAAGAGCGAGACGGTGACGCCTGTCCTCGCCCGCTGAGGGCGGTCCGCGCGAGCGGGGCGAGCCGCGCCCGGTACCACTCCCCGGCGCCGGGCGCGGCTCAGTGCTTCCGTACGGGAAGGGCGGTCAGCGCAGCCAGGGCAGGTCGGCGCCGCTGTCCGGCTGCAGCCCCTCGGCGATCACGTCGCAGATCTCGCCCAGCTGGGCGACCTGCTCGGGAGTGAGCCGGTCGAACACCGCGCCGCGCACGGCAGAGACATGGCCCGGCGCGGACCTCTCCAGCATCCGGTAGCCCTCATCCGTGAGGACGGCCAGCTGGCCGCGCTTGTCGGAGGGGCAGTCCTCGCGGCGCACCCAGCCGTTCTTCTCCAGCCGCGCCACGGCATGGGAGAGCCGGGACCGCGTGATCTTGGCGTGCTGGGCCAGCTCGGTCATCCGCATCCGGCGGCGGGGCGCGCACGAGAGGCAGACCAGCAGACCGTAGTAGACGTGGGGCATACCGGCGTCGCGCTGCAGCTGGCGGTCGAGATGGTCCTCCAGGAGCGCCGTGGCGTGCAGATAGGCCTGCCAGGTGCGCTGTTCATCGTCGCTGAGCCAGCGCGGCTCGGGTCCCTGCGTCATGCATGCACTGTACGGCGCATTGCTTGAAATTTAAACTTGATTGGCGTAGGGTGGCTTCTGTGGAGGTTGAAACTTAAAGGAAGCTGGGGCCGCTCATGTCCGCCACCGCCACCCCGACCGGCGGGCGCATGCCCGCCCTCTACCTCAGCCACGGCGCCCCGCCGCTCGCCGACGACCCCGTATGGCCGGGTGAGCTCGCCGCCTGGTCCGCCGGCCTGCCCCGCCCCACGGCGATTCTGGTGATCTCCGCCCACTGGGAAGAGGCACCGCTGGCCATCGGTGCGACCGAGACCGTCCCGCTTGTGTACGACTTCTGGGGTTTCCCCGAGCACTACTACCGCGTGCGCTACGCCGCGCCCGGCGCCCCGCAGCTGGCCGAGCAGGTCCGCAAGCTGCTGCGTACGGCCGGCACCCCCGTCCAGGACATCCCCGGCCGCGGGCTCGACCATGGCGCGTACGTCCCGCTCGTCGAGATGTTCCCGGCCGCCGACGTCCCCGTACTGCAGGTGTCGATGCCCACCCTCGACCCGCGGCGGCTGCTGGAGATCGGACGCCGGCTCGCACCGCTGCGCGACGAGGGCGTGCTGATCGTCGGCAGCGGCTTCTTCACCCACAACCTCAGCGCCCTGCGGCATGCCGGGGTGCCCAGCTGGTCGGCGGAGTTCGACGACTGGGGGCGGCGGGCCCTGGAGGCCCAGGACATCGACGCGCTGCTGGACTTCGAGCGCAAGTCCCCGGCCGGGCAGCTGGCGCACCCGCGCACGGAGCACTTCGCGCCGCTGTTCGTCACGCTGGGCGCCGCCGACGCCGCAGGTGAACTGAGCAGTGGGCGCAGCGTGATCGACGGCTTCTGGATGGGGCTGGCGAAGCGCTCGGTGCAGTTCGGCTGAGATGCGGGGGTGACCCTGGGGTCAGCCCAGGGCCTTCTCGTACCAGGTCACGTCCCAGTACCGGCCGAACTTCCGGCCCACCTCCCGGTACACCCCGACGGGCTGGAAGCCCAGCCGGACATGCAGCCGGTGCGAGACCTCGTTCGGCTGGGCGATGCCCGCGTACGCGCGGTGCACATCCTCGTCCGCAAGGGCCTGGAGAAGCGCCGTGTAGAGCAGCGAGCCGATGCCGCGGCCGACCGCGTCCGGCGCGCAGTAGACCGTCATCTCCACCGATGTCCGGTATGCGGGCTTGGGCCGGAACGGGCTGCTGGTCGTATAGCCGAGAATCCGGCCCCCACGGCTCTCCTGGGCAACCAGCAGCCGGTGCGGGCCGTCTTCAGGATGGGAATGCAGCCATGGGCGCCGTTGCTGTGGAGTGAAAGGCTCGGTGTCGAATGTGATCGCCGTCTCGCGGACGTAGTGGTTGTAGATCGCCGTCAGCGCCTGCAGGTCGCCCTCATGCCCTGGTCTGACCTGCACGTTCGCATGGCCCCGCATGGGTCGGCCCTCCCTCGTTGTGGCGGCACAGGATACTGCATGATCACAAAAAACGTCGGGCGGCTTGGGAATTCTGTCCCGATTCCAGTCGTTGTTCCCAGCGGGAACGGGCACCCGATCGGGTGTACGCCCCACACAGCGACCTAACTCATTGCAAGGGAGCACGCATGGCAACCCGTGCCGTCGCCCGTCGTCAGTCCGACGCCGTCGAGACCGACCGGGCCCACAGTGTTCGCGCTGGAGGCGGCGAGGTCGCCGACCGCGACCTGGTCGGCATGTACCTCGACGAGATAGCGCGCACACCCCTGCTCGACGCTGCCAAGGAAGTCGAGCTGGCCAAGACCATCGAGGCCGGGGTCTACGCCCAGAAGATCCTCGACAAGGAGGTCGACTCCGACGCCGGCGGGGCGACCCGCGAGGAGCTGGAGGCGATCGCCGCCGAAGGTCAGCGCGCCAAGGACATCTTCATCAAGTCCAACCTGCGTCTCGTCGTCGCCGTGGCGCGCCGCTACCCGCGCAGTGGGCTGCCTCTGCTTGACCTGATTCAGGAGGGGAACGCCGGTCTGGTGCGTGCGGTCGAGAAGTTCGACTACACCAAGGGCTTCAAGTTCTCCACGTACGCGACGTGGTGGATCCGGCAGGCCATCACCCGCTCCATCGCGGACCAGTCCCGTACGATCCGGCTGCCCGTCCATCTGGTCGAAGAGCTTGGCCGGATCCGGCGGGTGCAGCGCGAGTTCAACCGGGAGCACGGGCGGGAGCCCGAGCACGAGGAGATCGCCGAGGAGCTCGGCACGAGCGCGGAGCGCATCGGTGACGTGCTGGACTGGGCGCGCGACCCGGTGAGCCTGAACATGTCGGTGGACGACGAGGGTGAGACCCAGTTCGGCGACCTGCTCGAGGACACCTCGGCGGCCACGCCCGAGCAGTCGGTGATGGTGATGCTGCGCCGCGAGAGCCTGGACGAGCTGATCGGCCGGCTCGACCACCGCACCGCGTCGATCATCAAGATGCGGTACGGCATCGAGGACGGCCGGGAGCGGACGCTGACCGAGGTCGGCAAGCAGCACGGCCTGACGCGCGAGCGGATCCGGCAGATCGAGAAGCACGCACTCCTGGAGCTGAAGCGGATGGCCCGTGACACGGGCTTCGACGAGGCGGCGTGATGTCCGGTCATGAGAAGACCTGACCGCCGCCGGCCTGACGAGCCCCGGTTGCCCACCCCCCCAGGGCGGCCGGGGCTCTTTGCTGCCCAGCTCAGCGGCCCGTTGCTCGTCGAGGCCCGATTGTGTCTGTTTCTCTGTCTGACTCTGTTTACATCGCTGCAGCGAGGACGTAATGTGCTGGCGAAACCACAGGTTCGGGCATGGAACGGATGCGAAACCACATGTACGCACCGGAGCGACAGCAGGAGATCCTCCGCATCGCCCGCGAGAGCGGCAGGGTCGATGTGCTGTCCCTGGCCGAGGAGTTCCAGGTCACCGCCGAGACCGTACGGCGTGATCTGAAGGCCCTCGACCGCGCCGGGCTGGTCCGCCGCGTGCACGGCGGCGCCATCCCCGCCGGCCGTCTGGACTTCGAGCCCGACCTCGCCGAGCGCGACACCGTCGCCGCCGCCGAGAAGGACCGCATCGCACAGGCCGCGCTCGCCGAACTCCCCGCCGACGGCAGTGTGATCCTCGATGCCGGCACGACCTCCGCCCGGCTCGCCGCGGCCCTCCCGGTGGAGTCCGCTCTCACCGTCGTCACCCACGCGCTGCCCGTCGCCGCCCGGCTCGCCGACCATCCCGGAATCGACCTGCACCTCGTCGGCGGCCGGGTACGGCATCGCACCCGAGCCGCCGTGGACGCCTGGGCGTTGCGCGCCTACAGCGAGATCAACGCCGATGTGGTCTTCGTCGCCACCAACGGCTTTTCGCTGCGGGGCGGCCTGACCACCCCCGACCTCGCCGAGGCCGCCGTCAAGCGCGCCATCATCTCGGCTGCCCGCCGGGTCGTCCTGCTCGCCGACTCCGGGAAGTTCGGCAAGGAGCACTTCGCCCGGTTCGGCGACCTCCCCCAGGTCGACCTGATCATCACCGACACCGGGCTCAGCCCTGACGACGCCCTCGCCATCGAACGGCAGGGCACGGAAGTAGTGCGCGCATGATCCTCACCGTCACTCCCAACCCGAGCCTGGACCGGACGTATGAACTCCCGGTGCTGGACCGCGGCGCCGTGCTGCGGGCCACGGCGGACCGGGTCGACCCCGGCGGCAAGGGCGTCAACGTCTCCCGCGCGGTCGCCGCGGCCGGGCACCGTACGGTCGCCGTGCTGCCGCTGGGCGGACCGGAGGGCGCACTGCTCGCGCGGCTGCTCGGTGAGTTGGGCATCGAGGCGGCCGGGGTGCCGGTCGCCGGCAGCAGCCGCATCAACATCACGCTCGTCGAACCCGACGGCACCCTCACCAAGGTCAACGCGGCCGGGCCCGAGATCACGGCGGTGGAGGCGGAAGCGCTGCTGGAGACCGTACGGGCGCGGTCGGCGGACGCCGACTGGATCGCCTGCTGCGGCAGCCTGCCCCGCGGGCTGCCGCCCGAGTGGTATGCGGAGCTGGTCGCCCGTACCCACCGGGCCGGTGCACGGATCGCCCTCGACACCTCAGGTGCCGCGCTGACCGCCGCGCTTCGGGAGCGGCCCGATGTGGTCAAGCCCAACGCGCAGGAGCTCGCCGAGGCCGTCGGTCGCCCGCTCGCAACGGTCGGCGACGCGGTGAAGGCGGCGGAGGAGCTGCGCGACCGCGGTGCCCAGACGGTCCTGGCCAGCCTGGGAGCCGACGGACAGCTGCTGGTCGACGGCAGCGGAACGTACTTGGGCAGCGCACAGGTGGGCACGGTCCGCAGCAACGTCGGTGCGGGTGACGCGTCGCTGGCGGGCTTCCTCGCCGAGGGCGGCACGGGCCCGGCCGCGCTCGCCGCGGCGGTCGCCCACGGCGCGGCTGCCGTGCAACTGCCCGGCAGTGCCATGCCGACCCCGGCCGATCTCGACCTGTCGGCGGTTACGACGACGGCGGACGTCCCGCTGGACCGCGCGCTGACGGAGCCCACGTCATGACGGAGCCGACGTCATGAGGCCTCGCACCCACACGTCCCCCAACCCGCCCGCAGAGCGGGCCGCGAGCAAGGAGCCGCGTGATGAGTGAGTTGATCACCGCGGAACTGGTCGACCTCGACCTGTCCGCCGAGACGAAGGAAGCCGCTGCCCGCTCGCTCGCCGAACGGATGGTCGCTGCCGGCCGCGTAACCGACCTGGACGGCTTCCTCGCCGATGTCGCGGCCCGCGAGGCGCAGATGCCGACCGGACTGGACGGCGGCATCGGCATACCTCACTGCCGCAGCGAACACGTCACCGCGCCGGCGCTGGCCTTCGGGCGCAGCGAGCGCGGCATCGACTTCGGCGCTGCGGACGGCCCAGCCGACCTGATCTTTCTGATCGCCGCGCCGGCCGGAGCCGACGACGGCCATCTGACGATCCTGTCGAGCCTGGCCCGTCGCCTCATGGACGGGGACTTCACCTCGGCGCTCCGCGCGGAACAGGACCCGGCCGTGGCCGCCGCCCTGATACGCGGTGAGGAGCCGACCGCGACTCCGGCGGCGGGGGAGGAGCCGACCGCGACTCCAGCGGCGGGGGAGGAGCCGGCCGCCGTGGCCGGCGGGCGGGCGGCTTCGGCTGACGGAGCCGGGTCCGCCGCACCCGTGACAGCCTCTGACACCGCGGATGCCACTGCCAGTGCCTCTGAAGGCGGTAGCGGTGCCACTGCGGCGAGCAGACCCGTACCGTTCCGGATCGTCGCCGTCACTTCGTGCCCCACCGGGATCGCCCACACCTATATGGCCGCCGAGTCCCTCGAGAAGGCAGCCGAGGCCGCGGGCGTCGAACTGGTCGTGGAGACGCAGGGATCCGCCGGATTCACCAAGCTGGACCCCGCTCTGATCGCGGCCGCCGACGGCGTGATCCTCGCGCATGACGTGGAGGTGCGGGACAAGGCCCGGTTCGCCGGGAAGCCCACGGTGGACGTCGGGGTCAAGGCCGCCATCAACCGCCCCGCCGAACTCATCGGCGAGGTACGGGCCAAGGCCGAGCGAGGAGAGGTCAGCGCCCCGGCGGCGACCGCTCCCATGGACGCTGACGGCGAACGCGGCGAGCACTTCGGCACGCGGCTGCGCAAGTGGCTGATGACCGGCGTCAGTTACATGGTGCCGTTCGTCGCCGCGGGCGGTCTGCTGATCGCGCTCGCCTTCGCCATCGGCGGCTACGAGATCAACAAGGCGCCCTCGGTCGCCGAGCACTTCGTGTGGACCGAGGCCGTGAGCTGGGCCGCGCTGATGTTCCAGATCGGCGGCGCCGCCTTCGGGTTCCTTATCCCGGTCCTCGCCGGATACATCGCCTACGGCATGGTCGACCGGCCCGGCCTGGTACCCGGAATCGTCGGCGGTGCCATCGCGGTCACCATCAACGCGGGCTTCCTCGGCGGCCTTGTCGCCGGTCTGATCGCGGGCGCGGTGGTGATGGCGGTCCAGCGGGTGCGCGTACCGGCCATGCTGCGCGGCATCATGCCGGTGGTCGTCATCCCGCTGATCTCGTCCGCGGTCGTGGGCTTCCTGATGTTCGTCGTCGTCGGCAAGCCGATCGCCTCGCTGCAGAAGGCCATGACCGACTGGCTGAGTGGGCTCTCGGGCAGCAACGCGATCATGCTCGGTGTTCTTCTCGGCCTGATGATGTGCTTCGACCTGGGCGGCCCGGTCAACAAGGTGGCGTATGCCTTCGCGGTCGGCGGCCTGGCCAACCCGACCGACGGCAGCCTCAAGGTGATGGCCGCGGTGATGGCGGCCGGCATGGTCCCGCCGCTGGGGATGGCCCTCGCGACGACCGTACGCGGAAAGCTGTTCACCAAGGCCGAACGGGAGAACGGCAAGGCCGCCTGGGTGCTGGGTGCTTCCTTCATCAGCGAGGGCGCCATTCCGTTCGCGGCGGCCGACCCGCTGCGGGTGATCCCGTCGGCGATGGCGGGCGGTGCGGTCACCGGCGCCCTGTCGATGGCCTTCGGCTGCACTCTCCGGGCGCCGCACGGCGGCATCTTCGTGGTGCCGCTGATCGGGCAGCCGCTGCTGTATCTGCTGGCCATCGCGGCCGGTACGGCGGTGACCACCGGGCTGGTCGTCCTCCTCAAGGGCAGCCGCCGGGCGGCCCAGGCCGAGGTCGCGACCCCCGCCGCTGCGACGAAGGCCGACTCCAAGGTGCCGGTGGCGGCCTGAGCCATCGACCCGAGCCGTCCAGCCTTGGCCGTCCAGCCTTGGCCGCCCGGCTCGAGCCGTCCAGCCTTGGCCGCCCGGCCCGAGCCGTCCAGCCTTGGCCGCCCGGCCCGAGCTGCCCGGCCCGAGCTGCCCGGCCCCGTGGCCCCGACCGCGGGGCCGGGCACCCCACCAACCCGCCACGCCGAACGGCTCGTTGGCCGTGGGCCTCCCGCCGCGTTGATGCCGGTGTGGCCCTGGACGGCGGCCGCGGCCGGGCGCATCTCCATCACCCGTTCCCCCGGGAGGCCCAGCGCTGGGCCTTCCACGCGGCCGGACTTCCGAGCCACCGGCCCCATCCGCCCCACAGGAGTGTGATCCCATGCCCCAGCGCACTGTCGTCGTAGGTTCCCGCACCGGGCTGCACGCCCGTCCCGCCTCGCTGTTCGTCCAAGCTGCCGCCCGCCAGCCGGTCAAGGTGACCGTCGCCCGGGACGGCCAGGACCCGGTGGACGCCCGCAGCCTGCTCTCCGTACTGGCCCTGGGAGTCCAGCACGGCGAACCGCTGGTGCTGGCCGCCGAGGGCGACGGCGCGGAGGCGGCGATCGAGGAGCTGGCCACGCTGGTCGCCCTCGACCTCGACGCCAAGGAGCAGCGGTGACGGCTGTGATGACCGGCATCGGGGTCGGCGGCGGCAGCGCGGTCGGCCCCGTCGCCCGCATGGCGCCCCCACCCGCCCTGCCGACGCCGCGCACTGTGGCGGAGGCGGACGCGCCGGCCGAAGCTGCCGCGGTGTGGGAAGCGCTGCGGCAGGTGGCCGCCGATCTGGAACAGCGCGCGGCCGCTGCCGCGGGCACCGCGGCCGAGGTGCTGTCCGCGCAAGCCCTGATGGTCGCCGACCCGGCGCTGGGCGACCGGGCCGAGGCTCTGGTACGGGACGGCACCGACGGAGCACACGCGCTTGCCGCCGCCTTCGGCGAGTTCCGCGCCGCCCTCGAAGCGGCAGGCGGATACTTCGCCGAGCGGGTCGCCGACCTCGACGACCTACGGGACCGCTCCGTGGCCCGGCTCCTGGGCCTGCCCATGCCGGGGCTGCCGGACCCGGGGCGCCCTTACGTCCTGGTCGCCGACGACCTTGCGCCCGCCGACACCGCCCTGCTCGACCCGGCGCAGGTCCTCGCCCTGGTCACCGAGCGAGGCGGCCCCACCAGCCACACCGCCATCCTGGCCAAGATCCTCGGGCTGCCCGCCGTGGTCGGCTGCGCCGACGCGGGCACGCTGACCGACGGCAAGCCGGTGCTTGTGGACGGTGCCGCAGGGACGGTGGAGCTCGACCCGCTGCCGGAAACGGTCGCCGCGGCGGCCGCGCGTGAGCAGCGGCGGCGTGAGCAGGCCGCCCAGACCAGTGGTCCCGGCCGTACGGCGGACGGTCACCCGGTGAAGCTGCTGGTCAACCTTGGCGCGCTGCACGAGCTGTCGGCGGCGGCAGCAGCCGACAGCGAGGGGGTGGGCCTGTTCCGCACGGAGTTCCTCTACCTCGACCGCGCCGAGGCGCCCTCCCTGGATGAGCAGACCGCCGCCTATCGGGAGGTCTTCACAGCCTTCGCCGGGCGGCGTGTTGTCGTACGCACCCTGGACGCCGGCGCTGACAAGCCGCTGCCGTTCGTCACCCCGGCCGACGAGGAGAACCCGGCCCTCGGCGTACGCGGTCTGCGCACCGCCGGCCGCGACCCGGAGCTGCTGGAGACTCAGCTGGCCGCCGTCGCCAAGGCAGCCGAGGGCAGTGGGGCCGAGGTGTGGGTGATGGCTCCCATGGTCTCGGTGCCGCAGGAAGCCGCCGGTTTCGCCGAGCGGGTACGCGCCCACGGACTGCCGGTTGCGGGCGCCATGGTGGAGGTGCCGGCTGCTGCGCTGCGCGCCGGGGCGATGGCGCAGACCTGCGACTTTCTGAGTATCGGAACCAACGACCTGGCCCAGTACACCTTCGCCGCCGACAGGATGCTGGGCAGCCTGGCCGAGCTGCTGGATCCCTGGCAGCCGGCCCTGCTCGACCTGGTGCGTATGGCGGCCGAGGCGGGCGCGCGGCACGGCCGCCCGGTCGGGGTGTGCGGCGAGGCCGCGGCCGACCCCGCGCTGGCTCTGGTCCTGGTCGGCCTCGGCGTGACCAGCCTGTCGGCCGCGCCGGGTTGCCTGGGCGACGTCCGAGCCGCCCTGGCAGCCCGCACCCTCGACGGCTGCCGCCGCCTCGCCGAACTCGCCCTCGCGGCCCCCGATGCGGCCGGCGCTCGCGCCGCGGTGCGCGAGGCGCTCGTCTGACGTTACGTCAGACGCCAGTGCAGGTGCGCTGCTGGTGCCTTCACCATGCACCGGAGGTGTGGAAGACGACGTCGCGCGATGGGCGCCGTGGCCGATGCTCGGCCACGGCATGGCCGCCTGGCGAGGCGCGTTGGCACTGCGCTTGCCCGGCGCTTCGCGCCCCGAGTTCTCCCGCACCGGCCCCGTGCACGGGGCCGGTGCGGGAGATCCGCGGAACCGGGTCGGTCCGGTCAGCGGAAGGCGTCCTGGCCGGTCAGCGCCTTGCCGATGACCAACTGGTGCATCTCCACGGTGCCTTCGTACGTCAGCACCGACTCCAGGTTGGCGGCGTGCCGCATCACCGGGTACTCCAGCGAGATCCCGTTCGCGCCCAGGATCGTGCGGGCCGTGCGCGCCACCTCGATCGCCTCCCGCACATTGTTGAGCTTGCCGTAACTGACCTGCTCCGGCCGCAGACGGCCCGCGTCCATCCGCCGGCCCAGGTGCAGGGCCAGCAGCAGTGCCTTGTTCAGCTCCAGCGACATGTCCGCGAGCTTCGCCTGCGTGAGCTGGAAACCGCCGATCGGGCGGCCGAACTGCTCGCGGGTACGGGCGTAGTCCAGCGCCGCCTCCAGGCAGCTGCGCCCCGCGCCGACCGATCCCCACACGATCCCGTACCGGGCCTGGTTGAGGCAGCTGAGCGGGCCGCGCAGCCCGGTGACCTCCGGCAGTGCGGCCGAAGCGGGCAGCCGTACGCCGTCGAGCACCAGCTCACTGGTCACCGACGCCCGCAGCGACGCCTTGTGCTTGATCTCAGGGGCCGAGAAGCCGGGGGTGTCGGTGGGGACGACGAAGCCGCGGATGCCCTCGTCGGTCTGCGCCCATACCACCGCGACGCCGGCCACCGTTCCGTTTGTGATCCACATCTTGCGGCCGTCCAGCACCCAGTCGCCGCCCGCGTCCCGCTTGGCCCGCGTACGCATCGAGGCCGGGTCCGAGCCGTGGTCCGGCTCGGTCAGCCCGAAGCAGCCGATGACCTCGCCGGAGGCCATCGGCGGCAGCCACTGCTGCTTCTGCTCCTCCGAACCCCAGCGGTGGATGGCGTACATGGCGAGGGAGCCCTGGACGGACACCAGCGAGCGGATGCCCGAGTCCGCGGCCTCCAGCTCCAGGCAGGCCAGGCCGTACTGCACCGCGCTCGCCCCCGCGCACCCGTACCCCTCCAGATGCATGCCGAGCGCACCCAACGAGCCGAGTTCCCGGGCGAGTTCACGCACCTGAGGCAGTTCACCGCGCTCGTACCAGTCCGCGATGTACGGCGCGATCCGGTCCGTACACCAGCGGCGCACGGTGTCGCGGACGGCCCGTTCGTCCTCGTCCAGCAGGTCGTCGATGCCGAGCGGGTCGTTGGGGTCGAAGGCGTTCATGCTTCAGCTCCTGATGAGGACGGGGACAGGGAGGGGGAGGGCAGGGGGCAGTCGGGTGGGCCGGACAGCCACGCTCGCAGGTCAGCCCCGTGCTCGTCGAGCCGGGGCGGAGCGATCGGTTCGACGACCGGGGTGGCCGACAGCCGCAGGGGGCTGCGCACCTGCGGGACCCGGCCGGGGCCGACCGCGACCACGGGATCGAGGCCGAGCCGTTCGGCCAGTGCCAGCGCCTCGGCCAGGTCGTTGACCGGGCCGCAGGGCACAGAGGCGGCGGTCAGCCGCTCGGTCCAGCCGGAGGGGGTGTCGGCGGCCAGCCGCGCCTCCAGGGCGGCGGTCAGCTCGTCGCGGTGCCGTACCCGGTCGGGATTGCGAGCGAAGCGCGGATCGTCGGCCAGCTCCGGTATGCCCAGCACTTCGGCCAGCGCCCGGAATTGGCGGTCGTTGCCGACGGCGACAGCGAGCAGCCCGCCACGGCAGGCCAGGGTCTCGTACGGGGCGATGCTGGGGTGCCGGTTGCCGAGCGGGACCGGGCTGCGCCCCGTGGCGAGGTGTCCGGACGCCTGGTTGACGAGCGAGGCCAGCAGCGAGGAGAGCAGATTGACCTCGACGAGCTGTCCCTCGCCCGTACGGTCGCGGTGGCGCAGCGCGGCGAGCACGGCGGTGGTCGCGTCCTTGGCGGTGAGTACGTCGACGAGCGCGACTCCGGCCTTCAGCGGCGGGCCGTCTGGCTCACCCGTGATGCTCATCAGGCCGCCGACTGCTTGGACGACGAAGTCATAGCCGGGCAGATGAGCTCCCTCGCCTGAGCCGAAACCGCTGATGGAGCAGTAGACGAGCCCGGGGTTGGCGGCGAGCGCCGACTCATGGTCGAGGCCGTACTTGGCCAGCGCTCCGGGACGGAAGTTCTCGATCAGGACGTCCGCCCGTCGGGCGAGCTCGCGGGCAGCCGCCGCGTCGTCCGGATCGGACAGGTCCAGAGCGAGGCCGCGCTTGCCGCGGTTGGCGCTGTCGAAGTACGCCGCGGTGCCGTCGGCCGCGAACGGCGGGCCCCAGGCCCTGGTGTCGTCCCCGGTTCCCGGCCGTTCCACCTTGATCACATCGGCGCCGAGGTCGGCCAGGGTCGCGGCGGCCAGCGGACCGGCCAGGACGCGGCTGAAGTCGGCGACCAGAACGCCGTCAAGCGGGCGCGAGGCCCCGTGCGGTACGGGCTCGGTCGGCACAGGCGCTCTCCTTCGTCGCGGAAGCGGATGCTCTGCGGGCCATGCTCCTCGACGATCTTGGCCTTCGGGAATCGGCCTGCGCGTCCAAGGCCCCAGGGCCGAATGTGCCGCCCTGGCCAATGGGCTGCGACGGCGAGCGCACGTGAGAAAGGCACTGCCCCCGTACCCTGGAACCATGAGCTCTGCCCCTACGCCCGAACCTCGCGATCCGGCCGCCGCGATCATCTTTGACGACCCTCTTGGCCAGCAGTCCACCGACGACACCGACCGGGGCTGGGGCGAGCGGCCGACCGGCGACGACACCACCGCCGACCTGGCCCGATTCCTCGACGAGAAGCCGCCGCACCACCTGTAGGGCGACGGCCCCGGCGCTACCGCTGCTCTTTCTGCGCGGGGACGCGGCCCCCCTCGTAGCCGCCGCGCTCGGCGACCAGCGCGTCGCGGATCTCGGTCAGCAGCTCGATCTCGGTCAGCTCGGCGGGCCCGGCATCGACCGGTACGGCCTTCGCAGCCTGACGCTCCTTGTAGCGGTTCATCGGCAGGATCATGAGGAAGTAGACCACCGCCGCGGTGATCAGGAAGGTCAGCGACGCGCTGAGGACCGAGCCCCACAGGATGTGCACGCCGTCGGTGACCTGGCCGGCCTTGTTCTTGGTGCAGGTGCCCAGGCAGAGGGTGTAGTGGTCGAGGTTCTGGGTGCCGAAGGCCCCGACGACCGGGTTGATGACGCCCTTCACCACGGCGTTCACGATGTTGGTGAACGCAGCGCCGATGACCACGGCAACTGCCAGTTCGACCACGTTCCCGCGCATCAGAAACTGCTTGAAGCCGGCCAGGACGCCCTTGTTCTCCTCGCTCACCAGGGAGCCTTTCTCTGCGAGCTCGACGGATGGAACAGCCAGCTCCGCAATGTAGTTGAGGCCGGGACGGCCCTGTCCACTCCCCCTCCGCCAACCGGTAAGTCATCAGTGCCCCAGAACGGATTCGACACCGGGCGCGGCCGCCGACACAAATGCGGCCGCCAGTACCAGGCCCGCGGCCGCCATCGACCGCCGCCGGCGGCGTACGGCTCGCAGGAGCCGGTACCGGCCGCCCCCGGGCCGCAGCGGAGCGAACTCCGGCACCCCGCACAGCGGAGGAACGGGCCGGGCCGCCGGAAGCTCCGGAAGCGACCGGTGCGAACGGCCGGGGAACATCCGGTGAGGGGAACCGCCGGATGCTCGGTGAGAGGGATCCAAGGACGTAGGGGACATGGCAACCACCGCCTGCCGGGATGAGGCTAGCTCGGAACGCTCCCCACGATGCACGGCTTTCCCGGCCCCCGCTTGGGCCTGTGGACTACCCCCAGGTTGTGGACAACCTGGTCACTCCGAGGAATGACTACGGCAGCTGGAGGCCGGTGTCCATGCCCTCCAGCGCCCGCGTGCACAGGCAGTCCCGCTCGTCCGTCGCCGGCAGCGCTGCCACCGCGTCGAAAAGCACCTCGCGCAGCCGCCCCACGTTCTCGGCGAACACCCGGAACACCTCCTCCTGCGAGACGCCCTCGCCCGTCTCGGCCCCCGCGTCCAGGTCCGTGACCAGCGTCAGCGACGTGTAGCAGAGCTCCAGCTCCCGAGCCAGCACCGCCTCCGGATGCCCGGTCATCCCGACCACCGCCCAGCCCTGCGCCGCGTGCCACCACGACTCCGCCCGGGTCGAGAAACGCGGCCCCTCGATCACCACCAGCGTCCCGCCGTCCACAGGCTCCCAGCCGCGCCCGCGCGCCGCTGCGACCGCAGCCGTGCGCCCCGCCGGGCAGTACGGGTCGGCGAAGGCCATATGCACCACGTTCGGCATGCTGCCGTCAGGCAGGGGCTCTCCGTCGTAGTACGTCTGCGTACGTGCCTTCGTGCGGTCCACCAGCTGGTCAGGCACCAGCAGCGTCCCCGGGCCGTACTCCGGCTGCAGCCCGCCCACCGCGCACGGTCCCAGCACCTGCCGCACGCCAAGCGAGCGCAGCGCCCACAGGTTGGCGCGGTAGTTGATGCGGTGCGGCGGAAGGTGGTGCTTGCGGCCGTGCCGCGGCAGGAACGCCACCCGGCGGCCCGCCACCTCGCCGAGGAACAGTGAGTCGCTCGGCGACCCGTAGGGAGTCTCCACTGTGATTTCGGTCACGTCGTCGAGGAAGGAGTAGAACCCCGATCCGCCGATGACCCCTATTTCCGCCTGAGGGACGCTGTCCGCGTGCGCGCTCGTCTCGACCATGCGGACACCTTAGAGCCCGACGTGGCGAGCCGGAGCACGACCGGACCCCGCCGCCTCGAGGCGAGGCGGCGGGGTCCGCAGGTCATGTGTGGTCGTCAGGCAGCCGACGAGGACGAGGAAGCCGTCGACGACGAGCCGGCGGCGGACGAGCCGGACGAGGAGTCCGAGCCACTGCCCGAGGACGAGCCGGACGAGGAGTCCGAGCCACTGCCCGAGGACGAGCTGTCGCTCTTCGTCGAGGCGGCCGCCTTCGCCTGGCTGCTGCTGGACGACGTGCTCCGGCTGTCGGTCCGGTAGAAACCGGAGCCCTTGAAGACGACACCGACCGCCGAGAACACCTTGCGCAGGCGGCCCTCGCAGCTGGGGCACTCAGTGAGCGCCTCGTCGGTGAACTTCTGCACCGCCTCGAGGCCCTCGCCGCACTCGGTGCACTGGTACTGATAGGTCGGCACTTGCTCCTCCTGGCACTCTTACCTGGTGAGTGCTAACGACGATCCATAGTGCAGTATTCCGCTGGATCAGTCCACTGCAGCGGGCGCACGGTGACCGACCCCACGCGCGGCGCCCCGCGCCGCGCGCCGTGGCACAAGCCGGCTGCGCAGCGCCGCCACCGTCAGCAGCGCCAGCCCTGTTCCGGCCAGTGGCACGGTGAATCCGGCGCTCGAGCCGAAGCCGTCCGCGAGCCGCCCGGCGACCGTCACGGCCGCGGCCTGGCCCAGCGCCACCGAGCCCGTCAGCCAGGTGAACGCCTCGGTGCGGGCCGTGGCCGGAACCAGCGCCTCCACCAGCGTGTAGCCGGTGATCAGCGACGGCGCGATGCACAGACCGACCAGCAGCCCCAGCGCGCCCAGCAGCAGCGGCGAGTGCGCCGCCCACAGCACCGAGGACGCCAGCGCCAGCGCCGCGTATCCGGCCAGCAGCCGGCGCTGCGGCGAACTGCGCCAGGCGATAGCACCGCAGGCCACCCCGGCGAGCATGTTGCCGGCCGCGAAGATCCCGTACAGCAGGCCGTTCATGCCCGGCTGCCCCAGCTCCTCGGCGAAGGCGGTCAGCGAGACCTGCATCCCGCCGAAGACGGAGCCGATGCCGAGGAAGGCCACGGCCAGCACCCGTACGCCCGGCACGGTGAGTGCCGAGGCGGGCTTGTGACGCCCGGCGCCCGCGACCCGGCTCGTGGGCGGCGCGGTACGGCGCTGGGCCGCGAACATCAGCCCGCCGGCCAGGGTCAGCGCGCCCTCCGCGATCAGGCCCGCCGCCGGATGCACCCCCGTGCACAGCGCGGTCGCCAGTACCGGCCCGATGACGAAGGTGAGCTCGTCCGTGACGGACTCGAAGGCCGCCGCGGTGGACATCAGCGGGGTGCCGTCCAGCTGCGCCGCCCAGCGGGCTCGCACCATCGGCCCGATCTGTGGCACCGAGGCGCCGGCCGGGACGGCCGAAGCGAACAGCGCCCACAGGGGCGCGTGCGCCAGTGCGAGCGCCGTCAGCAGCCCGATGGCCGCCGCGTGCAGGACCACGCCGGGCACCAGGACCGCGCGCTGCCCGAAGCGGTCCGCGAGCTTGCCGCTCTGCGGTGCGAAGAGGGCCATCGAGATGCCGGTGACGGCGGCGACGGCGCCCGCCGAACCGTACGAGTCGGAGGTGTGCTGGACCAGCAGCACGATGCTGATGGTGAGCATCGCGAAGGGCTGCCGGGCGGCGAAGCCGGGCAGCAGGAACGTCCATGCGCCGGGGGTGCGCAGCAGCTGTCCGTAACCGGGGCGCGTGGTGGCGCCGGTGGGCTCAGCGGCCTTGGCAGGATTGGTGACCTTGCTGACGTCGGTGACCGTGGATGCCACGGCCGTGCCTTTCTGCCGCCTGGTAGCAACGCCCCGGGGCTCGGGGCGCGCCGAGAGCTGTCCTCTCGCGCAGAACCGGGGTAGATACCGGGTCCGCACCATGGGGGCACCCAGGTGGCAGGGGACCGCGGCCGCCGTGCGGTCGCGCCAGCTCTGCATCAGGCAGAGTGGTGTTGGTTGTTGCGGGCTTGATTGTACAGGCCTTTGTTTGCGAATGCCTGTGATGTAGGCCGCCATCCTGAGGGTTCGCCTGTGATCAACGGGGGGCTGGGCTGTCCGTTCCGAGCCACCCGGCGAGCTTGCCGCCCCTGGCGACCGCTCGCAGCCGCTTCTCCGTGGTATCTCGCACTTGGTCCGTCGCGACGACCAGCAGCTCGTCCCCGCGCCGCAGCGCGGTCGACGGCGATGGCACAAAGCTCTTTCCGTCCCGCACCACCAGGGTGACCGCGGCCCCGGGCGGCAGCCGCAGCTCGCCGACCTCCACCCCGTGCATCCGGGAGGAGCGCGGGATCGTGACCGACAGCAGATGCCCGCGCAGCCGCTCCAGCGGTGCGGCCTCGATGCCCAGGTCCGCCGCCGTCTCGCGGTCCCCCAGGTGCAGCCGCCGCGCGAGCCAGGGCAGCGTCGGCCCCTGCACCAGGGTGTAGACGATCACGAGCACGAAGACCATGTTGAAGATCCGCCGGCTGCCGGGAACCTGGGCGACCACCGGGATCGTCGCCAGCACAATCGGGACCGCGCCGCGCAGCCCGGCCCAGGACAGCAGGATCCGCTCCGGCCAGGGCGTACGGAACGGCGCCGTGCTCACCAGCACCGAAACCGGCCGCGCCAGCAGCGTCAGCACCAGTCCGACGATGATCGCCGGCACGACGTCGTTGCCCAGCTCATGCGGGGTCACCAGCAGGCCGAGCAGGACGAACATTCCGATCTGGGCGATCCAGCCCAGGCCCTCGGCGAACCCGCGGGTCGCCGGCCAGTGCGGGAGCTTCGCGTTGCCCAGGACCAGCGCGGCGAGGTAGACGGCGAGGAAGCCGCTGCCGTGCGCCAGTGCGCCCCCGGCGTATGCCACCACCGCGATGGCCATCACCGCGATCGGATACAGGCCGGACGCCGGCAGTGCCACGCGTCGCAGCGTGTACGCGCCCGCCCAGCCCACCGCCAGGCCGATCGCCGCGCCGATGGCCAGCTCCAGCACGATCGTGCCGAGAAGCACGTACCAGGGCTGGATGGGCCCGGGTGCGGAGAAGGCGACGACCAGGATCACCACCGGGGCGTCGTTGAAGCCGGACTCGGCTTCCAGAACACCCGTGAGACGCGGGGGAAGTGGCACCCGCCGCAGTACGGAGAAGACCGCCGCCGCGTCCGTGGAGGACACCACCGCACCGATGATCAGTGCCTGCCGCCAGGGCAGGCCCACCAGGTGGTGCGCCGCCGCCGCGGTGATCCCCACGCTGATGGCCACGCCGACCGTCGAGAGCACCGCCGCCTCCGGCAGCGCCGGCTTTATCTCCCGCCACTTCGTGCCGAGACCACCCTCGGCAAGAATCACCACCAGTGCCGCATAACCGATCAATTGAGTCAACTCGGCGTTGTTGAACGCCACTCCGATGCCGTCCTGCCCTATGGCGACACCAATGCCCAGATAAATGAGCAGGCTGGGCAGCCCGCTGCGCGAGGAGAGCCGGACCGCGGCCACTGCGAAGAGGAGGACCAGCGAGCAGATCAGCAGGAGTTGATTGAGGTGGTGAACAGTCAGCGGCTGGCCCTTTCTTGCGGATCGACCGGAAATATCCCTTCTGGCCGACCGGAACTTCGTTGCCCTACCTAATATTTTACGGGTTCTTGACGCCGGTTCGCGCGCTGCGCTGCGCGAGCACGACTCCCCGTAGGGGCCCGTCAGGTGCTGCGTCCTATCGTTGCTCCAGCACTCCCAGGATCACCCTGCCCCTTTAAGGACAGCGATGCCCGCCAACAAAACCGGCTCTTCCGGCAAGAAGAAGGGTCGACGCGCCCGCCTCCTCGTCCTCGCAGTCGTGCTGCTGCTCGTGGCGGGGTTCGGCTACGGCTCGTACTGGAGCGCCAGCACCGTGCGCGCTTCTTTCCCGGAGACCACCGGCTCGATCAAGCTCAAAGGGCTGTCCGGACCGGTTCAGGTCAAGCGCGATGGCTACGGCATCCCGCAGGTGTACGCGGACACCGACGAGGACCTCTTCCGCGCCCAAGGCTTCGTCCAGGCCCAGGACCGCTTCTGGGAGATGGATGTCCGCCGGCACCTGACCGCGGGCCGGCTCTCCGAGATGTTCGGCCCGGGACAGGTCGAGACCGATGCGTTTCTGCGCACGCTCGGCTGGCGCAGGGTCGCGCAGCAGGAGTACGACCACCTGCTGTCACCGCGGACGAAGAAGTACCTCCGGGCTTACGCCGACGGTGTCAACGCCTACTTGAAGGACCACGAAGACGGGGCACTGTCGGCCGAGTACGCGGCCCTGGGCTTCACGAACGACTACATGCCGCAGAAGTGGACCCCGGTCGACTCGGTCGCCTGGCTCAAGGCCATGGCGTGGGACCTGCGCGGCAACATGCAGGAGGAGATCGACCGTTCGCTGATGTCCAGCCGCCTCACGCCCGAGCAGATCGAGGAGCTCTACCCCCGCTACCCGTACGACCGGAACGAGCCGATCGTGGACGGCGGTACGGTGCACGGCAAGGTCTTTGACCCCGAGGGCGGCGCCACCGGCAGCGGAACGGGCACCCAGGCGGGCCTCGCCGGCGCGGCCCGGGGCGTGCAGACCCAGCTGTCCTCGCTCTCCGCCACGCTCGACAAGATCCCGGCGCTGCTCGGCCCGCACGGCAACGGCATCGGCTCCAACTCCTGGGTCGTCTCCGGGCAGCACACCGCGACCGGTAAGCCGCTGCTGGCCAACGACCCGCACCTGGCGCCCCAGATGCCCTCGCTCTGGTACCAGATGGGCCTGCACTGCCGTAACGTCAGCGCCGCCTGCCGCTTTGACGTGGCAGGCTTCACCTTCTCCGGCATGCCGGGCGTGATAATCGGCCACAACCAGGACATCGCCTGGGGCATGACCAACCTCGGAGCCGACGTCTCCGACCTCTACCTCGAGAAGATCACCAGCGCCGGCTACCTCCAGGACGGCAGGCAGGTCCCCTTCAGGACCCGCAAGGAGACCATCAAGGTCGCGGGCGGCTCCGACCGCGACATCACCGTCCGCTCCACCGACAACGGGCCGATCGTCTCCGACCGCAGCGAGGAACTGGGCAAGGTCGGCAAGCAGGCGCCGGTCGGCGCCGTGGCCCCGGACCGCGGCAGCGGCTACGCCGTCTCCCTGCGCTGGACGGCCCTCACTCCCGGCAAGACCATGGACGGCCTCTTCACGCTGAACACCGCGAAGAACTTCGCCGAGTTCCGGGCCGGGGCGCGCGACTTCGCCGTCCCCTCGCAGAACCTCATCTACGCCGACACCAAGGGCAACATCGGCTACCAGGCGCCCGGCCAGATTCCGATCCGCGGCAAGGGCGACGGCCGCTACCCGGCGCCCGGCTGGGACTCGCATTACCGGTGGAAGGGCTACATCCCGCAGTCCGCGCTGCCGTATGAGTACAACCCCAAGCGCGGCTACATCGTCACCGCCAACCAGGCCGTGATCGACCAGCGGAAGTACCCCTACCTGCTCACCGACGACTGGGGCTACGGCGCGCGCAGCCAGCGGATCAACGATCTCATCCAGTCGAAGATCAAGGACGGCGGCAAGATCTCGACGGACGACATGACGGCTATGCAGATGGACAACAGCAGTGAGATCGCCGAGCTGCTGACCCCGCTGCTGCTCAAGATCGACATCAAGGACCCGTACGTCCGCGAGGCGCAGAAGGCGCTCGAGGGCTGGGACTACACCCAGGACGCCGACTCGGCCCCGGCCGCCTACTTCAACGCGGTCTGGCGCAACATCCTCAAGCTCTCCTTCGGCAACAAGCTGCCCAAGGAGCTGCGGGTGGAGGGCCAGTGCCTGTGGGTGCGGCCGGCCGACGACTCCGCCCCACTGGAAGACCTGAACGGCAACGCCCGGCTGGCACGGGAGTGCGGCGAGCGCGCGCCCGACCAGGCTCAGCCGGACGGCGGCGACCGCTGGTACGAGGTCGTCCGCAGCATCCTGGACGACGAGAACAACGAGTGGTGGAAGACCTCCGGGACCTCCCGCACCCCCGGTGACCGCAACCGTGACGAGCTGCTCGCACACGCCATGAAGGACGCCCGCTGGGAGCTGACCGCCAAGCTCGGCAAGGACATCGACACCTGGAGCTGGGGCCGGCTGCACCGGCTGACCCTGAAGAACCAGACCCTGGGCACCGACGGCCCCGGGTTTCTGCAGGGGGTGTTCAACCGCGGGCCGTGGAACCTGGGCGGCGGCGAGGCGGCCGTGAACGCCACCGGCTGGAACGCGGCGGGCGGCTACGAGGTGATCTGGGTGCCGTCGATGAGGATGATCGTCAACCTCGGGAACCTCGACAAGTCGCGCTGGATAAACCTCACCGGTGCGTCGGGACACGCCTACAACGCGCACTACAGCGACCAGACGGAGAAGTGGACGAAGGGCGAGCTGTTGCCGTGGGCGTTCAGTGACGGGAAGGTCCAGGCGGGGACGGAGGACACGCTGGCCCTGACGCCGTAGCGCCTCCCGCTGGGGGTCCACACCCAGCGCTGCGCGCCGAGGCGTTTCCCCGCCCGCCCGCCCGCCCCAGGTTCAGGGGCGGGCGGGCGGGCCCCTTTCTGAGCGGCAAGCCTGCGTTGCCGAGTGCCGGGATGTGCCTGCGCGGCGCAAGCTTCACAGCCCGTGGCCTTCGCAGAGGTGCACGGCACTGCGTGCCGGAGGGTTTTCCGCCCGCCCGCCCCAGGACCGGGGCGGGCGGTGGCATGTCCGGGCGCGGAAAGCGGTTATCCCAGGGTCGGGGACTGGAGCGGGCGGTGGCATGTCCGGGCGAGGAAAGCGGTTATCCCAGGGTCGGGGCGAACCGGCGGACCGCCGAGGGGGTTACCGCCGCGTGTACGGGGCGGTCGTGCTCCTCGGCCGGCACCTCCGCGAGCAGCTCGTTGTCGTGGAGCAGCACCACCAGCGCCGGATCCGCGCTGGAGGCGGCCAGCCGCGCCAGGACCCGGTCGTAGCTGCCGCCGCCGCGCCCCAGCCGCATGCCCCGCTCGTCGACCGCAAGACCGGGCAGCAGGACCGCGTCCGCCCTGGTGATCGCGTCCGGCCCCAGCCGCTGCCCATCCGGCTCCCGCAGCCCCTTGGCGGCCCGTATGAGCCGGTCGGCGCCCTCGTATACGGCCCAGTCGAGGTCGTTGTCCTCCAGCAGCACCGGCAGCAGCACCCGCACCCCCCGCGCGCGCAATGCGTCGAGCAGCGCGCGCGTTCCCGGCTCGCGCCCCACCGACACATACGCCGCCACCGTGCGCGCCTCCGCGAGCTCCGGCAGCTCCAGGGCGCGCCGAACGAGAACAGGCTCCGTCTCGCGGATGTCATCCGCTGTCAACCCGGCCCTCACTGCGAGGAGATCTCGCCGCAACTCGCGTTTCGTAGTCTCAATGCCGCTCATGGTGCGTACAAACCTCTCCTATGCGACCTTATTAACTGGACCTTCACGTTCCACTCATAGGTAGCGGTTATGGTTCTCCGCATGACTGAATCGCGCTCCAGGATTAGCAAGGCTGTCATCCCAGCCGCCGGACTCGGCACCCGATTCCTCCCGGCCACCAAGGCCACACCGAAGGAAATGCTGCCGGTGGTGGACAAACCAGCGATTCAGTACGTGGTGGAGGAAGCCGTCACCGCCGGTCTCCCCGACGTCCTCATGGTCACGGGCCGCAACAAGCGCCCCCTGGAGGACCACTTCGACCGCAACTACGAGCTCGAAGAGGCTCTGCGCCGCAAGGGCGACGATTCGCGCCTCGCCCGTGTCCAGGAGTCCAGCGACCTCGCGACCATCCACTACGTCCGCCAGGGCGACCCCAAGGGCCTCGGGCACGCCGTCCTGTGCGCCGCTCCGCACGTCGGCGATCAGCCCTTCGCGGTCCTGCTCGGCGACGACCTGATCGACCCCCGCGACCCGCTGCTCTCCCGCATGATCGAGGTCCAGGAGGAGCGCGGTGGCACCGTCATCGCGCTGCTGGAGGTCGACCCCGAGCAGATCCACCTCTACGGCTGCGCCGCCGTCGAGGCCACCAACGACGCGGACGTGGTGCAGGTCACCAACCTCGTCGAGAAGCCCGACCCCGCCGAGGCGCCCAGCAACTACGCCATCATCGGCCGCTACGTCCTCGACCCCGCCATCTTCGATGTGCTCCGCAAAACCCGGCCCGGCCGCGGCGGCGAGATCCAGCTGACCGACGCCCTCCGTACCCTCGCCGAGACCCCGAGCCTCGGCGGCCCCGTGCATGGCGTGGTCTTCAAGGGCCGCCGCTACGACACCGGGGACCGCAGTGATTACCTGCGTGCCATTGTCAGACTCGCGTGCGAGCGTGAAGATCTGGGACCGGAGTTCCGGACCTGGCTTCGCAGTTATGTCACCGAGGAGATGTAGCACTTTGAGCAGTACCGAACAGGCCGCCGCGTCCGCCGGGCTCGGCTATGCGAGCCACGGCGCGGCGGTAGGCGCGGCCGACCACGCCGGTACGTCAGCGGCCGGGGCCGAGGGGCGGATCTGGTCGGTGGACGAGCACCTCGAGGACATCCTGCGGCACATCTGCCCGCTGGAGCCCATAGAGCTGCAACTCCTCGATGCCCAGGGCTGCGTCCTCGCCGAGGACGTCACCGTCCCCGGCGCGCTGCCGCCCTTCGACAACAGCTCCATGGACGGCTACGCGGTCCGTACCGCCGATGTCCAGGGCGCGTCCGAGGAGAACCCGGTCGTCCTCACCGTCATCGGGGACATCGCGGCGGGCAGCGGCGAGCTGCCGACCGTCGGCCCCGGCGAGGCCGCCCGCATCATGACCGGCGCTGCCATGCCGCCCGGCGCGCAGGCCGTGGTCCCCGTGGAGTGGACCGACGGCGGCACGGGCGAGGGCCCCGCCGCCACCATGCGCGCCCACGCTGCCGCTCCCGAGGGCGCCGGCGGGGAGGTCCGGATCTACCGCGGGGCCCAGGCCGGGCAGCATGTGCGCGCCCGCGGCAGCGATGTGCGGGCCGGAGACCTCGCCCTGCCGGCCGGTACGGTCCTCGGCCCGCCGCAGATCGGCCTGCTCGCGGCCATCGGACGCAGCACCGTCAAGGTCCGCCCGCGCCCGCGCGTGGTCGTCATGTCCACCGGCAGCGAGCTCGTACAGCCCGGCGAGGAACTGACCCCCGGCCGCATCTACGACTCCAACAGCTTCGCGATCACCGCGGCGGCCCGCGACGCCGGAGCCATCGCCTACCGCGTCGGAGCCGTCTCCGACGACGCCGAGACGCTGCGCGCCGCCCTCGAGGACCAGCTGGTCCGCGCCGACCTCGTCGTCACCAGCGGCGGCGTGAGCGTCGGTGCGTACGACGTGGTGAAGGAAACGCTGTCCCAGTTCGACGAGGGCGCGGGCCGCGTGGAGTTCCGCAAGCTCGCCATGCAGCCCGGCAAACCGCAGGGCTTCGGACTCATCGGCGGCGACCGTACCCCGCTGCTGGCCCTGCCCGGCAACCCGGTCAGCTCCTATGTCTCCTTCGAGCTGTTCGTCCGTCCCGCGATCCGGGCGCTCATGGGGCTCGAGCCGCAGGAGCGCAGGGTGGTACGGGCCCGGCTCGACGCCGACGAGGCGCTCGCCTCGCCGTCCGGCAAGCGGCAGTTCCTGCGCGGCAGCTACCAGCCGTCCGGGCCGGACGAGAAGGCCGGCCGTATCATCCCGGTCGGCGGAGCCGGGTCCCACCTGGTCGCCGCCCTCGCCCGCGCCAACGCGCTGATCGTGATCCCCGAGGACACCACGGCGGTCGAGCCCGGCACCGAGCTGGACGTCGTGCTGCTCGGCTGAGCATCCGCCTCCGCCGAGCGCCTGCCGAGGGCCGCTGAGCTCCCGCTGACCGGCCCCGGGCTGCCGACCTGCCGCGATGCCGGTACCGTGTCTGCCCACGCAGATCCACCGGGAGTACTTTTCGGCCATGAACACGGAGCGCGACTTCACGCACCTCGACGAGGCGGGTGCCGCCCGCATGGTCGACGTATCGGAGAAGAACGTCACGACGCGCACGGCCCGGGCGAGCGGGCGGGTCCTGGTCTCCCCGCGCGTCGTCGAGCTGCTGCGCGGCGAGGGCGTTCCCAAGGGCGACGCCCTCGCCACCGCCCGGATCGCGGGCATCATGGGAGCCAAGCGCACCCCGGACCTGATCCCGCTGTGCCACCCGCTCGCCGTATCCGGCGTGAAGGTCGATCTGTCGGTGGCCGACGACGCCGTGGAGATCCTGGCCACCGTCAAGACCACCGACCGTACGGGCGTCGAGATGGAGGCGCTGACGGCCGTCACCGTCGCCGCCCTCACCGTGATCGACATGGTGAAGGCCGTCGACAAGGCCGCGGTCATCACGGACGTCCGGGTGGAGGAGAAGACCGGAGGCAAGTCCGGGGACTGGAGCCGTACGTCGTGACCGCCGCCTACCGCGCCTGTGTCGTCACCGCCTCCAACCGGGCGGCGGCCGGTGTGTACGCCGACAAGGGTGGCCCGCTGCTGGTCGAGGGCCTGACCGGCATGGGCTTCGAGGTCGACGGGCCGCACGTGGTCCCCGACGGCGAGCCGGTCGAGAAGGCGCTGCGGGAGGCCGTCGCCGACGCATACGACGTGGTGGTCACCACCGGCGGCACCGGAATCTCGCCGACCGACCGCACCCCCGACATGACCCGCCGCGTCCTCGACTACGAGGTCCCCGGCATCCCGGAGGCCATCCGGGCCGAGGGCCTGGCCAAGGTCCCCACCGCGGCGCTCTCCCGGGGCGTGGCCGGAGTCGCCGGAACGACGTTGATCGTCAACCTCCCCGGCTCCACCGGCGGTGTCCGCGACGGCCTCGCCGTCCTGCAGCGCCTGCTCGTCCACGCCGTCGATCAGATCCGCGGCGGCGATCACCCCAGACCCGCGGGGAGTACCCACTGAACGCACCCTGGCCGGTCGAGCTTGCGGATGGCGACACCGTTCTCCGCCCCATCAAGCTGCGCGACCAGCGGGCCTGGCGAGAGGTCAACCGGCGCAACCGCGACTGGCTGCGGCCCTGGGAAGCGACCATCCCGCCGCCGACGCCCGGCGGACCCCTCACCCAGCGGCCCACCTACCGGCAAATGGTGCGTCACCTGCGGGCGGAGGCGAGTGCCGGCCGGATGCTGCCGTTCCTCATCGAGTACCAGGGCGAACTGGCCGGGCAGTTGACCGTCGCCGGAATCACCTGGGGCTCGATGTGCTCGGCCCATATCGGCTACTGGATCGACGAGGCCGTCGCGGGCCGCGGCGTCATGCCGACCGCCGTCGCACTGGCGGTCGACCATTGCTTCCGGACGATCGGACTGCACCGCATCGAGGTGTGCATCCGGCCGGAGAACGCGCCCAGCCGCCGGGTCGTGGAGAAACTCGGATTCCGCGAAGAAGGACTGCGGCTGCGCTATCTCCACATCGACGGCGCCTGGCGTGACCACCTGGTCTACGCGCTGACGGCCGAGGAGGTCCCCGAAGGCCTGGTGAACCGTTGGCATCAGGTTAGGCCTGGCACTGCACGTAAATAAAATAAGTGTTCGAAAATGCCGGGGAATTGACCGTATTTGCAGGCTGGCGATCTCATCAATCACAGAAAAGGATCGAGATATCAGCCAGATCGTGCGACACACCGCGCCAATTGGCAGATGGCCTCACGCAAACCCCTCTACCGTGTGAGGCGTGAGCAGCAGCGGCCTCATCTATGCAGTCATCGTCGGGGCCTGGGCCGCCTACTTGGTGCCGATGTGGCTCCGTAGGCAGGACGAGCTCAATGAAGCCCGTCCGACGGAACGCTTCAGCACCGCCATCCGGCTTCTGTCCGGACGGGCGGGAATGGAGCGCCGTTACGCCAAGGACCTGGAGGAGCGCAACTCCGACGACGTGGGCGGCGACGTATCCGCCACCGCCGAACCGGAGCTGGGCGTGGCCGACCCGGACGCTGTGACCGACACGGTCGACGTCCGGGCCTTTGCCGTATCCGCGTCCCATGCCGCGACCGTCCGCGTCGACGAGACGGGCAACGGTCACTCGCAGCCCGAGCCGCCCGAGCCGCCCGAGCAGCCCCAGCCGCCCGAGCAGCCGGAGCGCCCGGAGCGGACCGGCCGTACGGACGCCCCGGCCGCGCGGCCCGCCGGTCGGCCGATCGCATCCACCGCCGAGCGCGCCCGGCGCTCGAAGGTCCTCGCGCGCCGCCGGCGCACTACCACGGTGCTCTTCCTCGCCTTCACCCTGGGGTCGATCGTCGCCGCGGTGGGCGGCCTCGCCTTCCTGTGGGCGCCCGCCGTACCCGCTGTGCTGCTCAGCGCGTACATCGTGCATCTGCGCATCCAGGAGCGCCGCCGCTTCGCATTCGTCATGGACCAGCGCCGCGCGGAGGCCGCCGCCCAGAGGCTGCGCGAGCACCGTACGCGCACCGTCCGCCAGCCGGAGCCCGCCGGCCAGGGTGACTCCGGGGCCGCTGTACGGCGCGACGGTGAGACCGCTGCCGGCTCCGCGCCGGCGGCGCCGGGCGCCGCCCCGACCTCGTCGCTGGCGGCAGGCCGTCGCGCTCTGGTCGAGCAGACCGACCATGCGGAGTGGGTCGACCAGCAGCGCGAGCGGGAGCGCGGCGCGGCGGAGGGCGGCAGCTGGGACCCGGTCCCGGTGCCGCTGCCCACGTACGTGACCGCCCCGGTCGCACCACGTGCCACGGGCAGCGTTGATCTCGACGCGCCGGACGCCTGGAGCTCGGCCCGCTCCAGCTCCGCCGAGCCGGCCGCGGCGGGCAGTGGTGCCGTGGAGGCCGACGTGCCCACGCGGCCTGCCGGCGGCCGCCAGGCTCCGGGCCGCCGCGCCCGTGAGCGCGGTCGCACGCCGCTCTTCGACCAGTACGCCGACCAGGACCGCCCGCGCGCCGCCAACGAGTGACCTCCGGTCCCGTGCTGGGGTGCCCCGGGTAGTCCGGTGACCAGCACGGGAATGGATTTCCAGGCACCCCAACGGGGATGCTAGAGTTTCACCCGTTGCAAGGGCCTGTGGCGCAGACCGGTAGCGCACCTCGTTCGCATCGAGGGGGTCAGGGGTTCAAATCCCCTCAGGTCCACCGCAGCTCAAAGCCCCTGTCGGAGAGATCCGGCAGGGGCTTTGTCGCGCCGTACAGCAGCGAAGTACAGCAACTACTTCCGATCTTGCCCGTCCAGGTGCTTGCCGAGCTTCCGCAGCGCCTTGCGGGTTGCCTCGGACGGAACGTGGGTGTAGACCTCCATCGTCACGGCGATCTTGCTGTGCCGAAGGATCTGCATCGCGATGCGCGGGTGAACGTCGAGCGCGGCGAGCAGCGATCCGCAGGTGTGCCGAGTGTCGTGCAGCCGGATCCTACGCACACCAGCCTTGGCCGACCGGGCAGCGAACTCACGGTTGAAGTTCCGCGGTTTTATCGGCGTGCCGTAGCGGGTGGTGAATACGAAGCCGGAGTTGGTCCACAGCTCCCGAGCCGCTTGTTTGGCGGGCGAATGCGATGTGCGTGCAGCGACTCGCGGAGCGGGGCAGCGCCGGTGGCGGATCCGCCACCCGGGAGGGGACAGCGGGGCGAAGAAAGGTGGGTCAGGCGGTCACTCGGACGAGCATCGTGCCGATCTTGCGCGGGCCAGGCGGGGCGGCCAGGATCCGGGCCGCAGCGGCCGTAAACCCGTACTCGCTCAGGATCTCAGCCCAGCGCTGCGGCTCGTAGTCCCAGCGCTTCACGACGAGCGGGTCCTCGTCTTCCGACCGATTGATGTACGAGGTTTGACAGCCATAGCACTCTTCGATCGGCGGCCGTTGGGAGAAGGCCAACACGCCCCCAGGGCGTAGCCGTTCCCGGATTGCCGGGAGAAGCAGGGCGGGGTTGGTGAACCAGACGGCGCCGAAGACGGAGAAGACGGCGTCGAAGGTGTCCGGGCAGTGGGCCAGGAATTCGAGCGCGTCGGCCTGGTGCAGCTCCATCGTGACGGTGTCCGCCCACCGGGCGCTTGCGGCCTTGAGCTGCGCGAGGGATAGGTCGACGCCGACAGCCCGGGCACCGAGGGATGCGACGTGCGCCAGGTTCCCGCCCTTGCCGCACCCCAGCTCCAGTACGGCCGATCCGGGGCCGACGCCAAGTACTTCAGCACCGGGTCCGTGATCGGGGTACTGCGTCCAGTTGAACCACGTTGTCTCGCCTGCGGCGTTCACCAGCCGTCGCTCGGGCCTCTGCTGTGCGTAGGTGTCCCAGGCCGTCTCTGCCATGTGAGATCTGCTCCGCTCGTAGGGCCAGCCGCCCGGCGCGGGCCGGACGGCTGGGCAGACGCATCGTGTCTTCCTACGCCTTCTTCTTGCCGCTGTTGGGGCTGTCGGTGCAGCCGGCGTGGCACTGGCTGCAGTCGGCTACCTCGGGCCACAACTCAAGGTCGACGGCATATCCGGATGCGGTGATGGCGTCCAACGTACGTTGCCGGGCCACCGCGGCGGTGCCGCGTTCACCCATCTCCGGGTCGGCGGGGACGTGGTGGATGAAGCGTCCGGCGATGCTTCCGCAGAAGGCGGCGTACTCGTAGGTGTGGAGGATGAAGGTGTGCCAGCCGATGTCGACGGTCTCGCTCGGTGACAGCGGGGTGTTGGGGTGGTCGGCACCGGCCTTGAGGAACCCGGCCGTCTGGGCGACGATCCGTTCGGCGAGCGGCAGGCGATGTCCGGGTGGTCCTTGACGATGCGGGACGCGAGCCGGTCGAGGATGTCCTTGCTGAGGAGCGTCCTGGGGTCGGTGGCGGTGGACTGTTCCACCATGACGGTCACAGTGCCTCCTGGGCTGTAGGTGATGCCTCCCAGTGAGGAAGGCTTGGCCCGCCCCGGTCGCCGACAGGCGCTGCGGCGGGGGCGGGGGTTGGCGGGCCGCCAACGGGCGTTGCCGTGGGCGGCGCGGGCTTACGGGACACGGCGCAACTCAGTCCGCGATCATCAGCGGATCGCAGCAGGTCACTTCCTTCGAGGTCATTGCGCGCATCGCAGATGGCCTGCGCATCCCCGGGAACCTGCTGGGGCTCGCCCCGCGGCCATGGGAAGGGCAACAGCAGGAGCCGCAGGACGAACAGCCGTCAGCGTCGGCGGGTGAACGGCCAGGCACCATTGAGGTCCCATGGCTTCCTTACGCCACCACGGACCTGGCCGCCCGCCTATCAAGGAGCGACCTGATGATGGACCGCCGCGCAGCCGCGCGCGCCCTGGCGGCCACAGTTGTGACCGGCGCCGCCCTGCTCGACCCGCTGGAGGGCTGGCGCCAGCCCCCTGCGGCCGCCGAGTCAACCCGCAGCCGGAGTCGCCTTGGACAACGCCATGTCGACCAGTTGGAGCAGACTGCCCGCGCTTTCCGCCGCTGGGACCACCACTACGGCGGGGGGCTCCGCCGTAAGGCCGTCCTCGGCCTGCTCAACGAGGTAGCCACTGCCCTCGACGAGCACCAGGCGCCCGCCATCGAACAACGCCTCTACCGCGTCATGGCACATCTCGCCGGCAACGCGGCAACGATGGCCTGGGACTCCGGCCTCCAGCGCCGCGCCCAGGACTACTACCGCCTGGCGCTCCGCTCCTCACACGCTGGGCAGGACACCGTGTTCGGCGCCAACGTGCTGGCGGGCATGGCCCGGCAGATGCTCTACTGCGACCGGCCCCAGGACGCCCTGGAACTCGTACGGCTCGCCCAGGACGGCTCCCGAGGCATCGCTGGCCCGCGCCTGCGCGCCATGCTGCACACCCGTGAGGCATGGGCGCTGTCGGCCATGGGCAGGTATGCAGCCTTCTGGCGGGCGACCGAGCAGGCCCGAGAGGCACTTGCCGGCGCCGTGCATGGCGAAGAGCCTTACTGGATTGGCTACTTCGACGAGGCCGAGCTCTCCGGAGTCACTGGCGGCCGACTCCTCGATCTCGCCCGCCAAGACCCGACCGCCCACGCGGATGCCGCTGCGAACCAGATCCGCCGCGCTCTCGACCACCGCGGCCCGGAGGCTGGTCGCAGTCACGCCCTGGACCGGATCGGGCTTGCCGAGTGCCACTTCCTCATGGGTGACCTCTCCGGGGCCGTGGAGCACACCCACCACGCGGTAGAGGCTGCGGAGCTCACTCAGTCAGCCCGGGTCCGGACACAACTCAGCCAGCTGTACCCGTACACGGTGGGCCATGGAGCATCACAAGCCGTCCGAGGAGCGCGCGGTAGGATCCGCGAGCTGTTGGCGAGTTGAGAGGTAGAGCAGCGTGACGACGATCGCGGTGACCGGGCACATGGACCTCACCGACGACAGCGTGGAGATGGTACGTGCGGGCCTGCGCGAGGCGCTGAGCCCGTACGCCGGTGGTGAGCTGGTGGGCCTGTCGTGCATTGCTCGCGGCTCCGACAGCCTGTTCGCGGAGGCGCTGCTGGAGGCCGGCGGCCGCCTGATCGTCGTGCTGCCGTCACGGGACTACCGGCAGGCGAAGGTGAAGCCTGATCACGCCCCGGTTTTCGACCGGCTGATGGAGGCGGCTCACGAGGTGCTGGTCATGCCCTACGAGGCAGCGAACCGCGAGGCGTACGAAGCGGCCAACAAGGTCCTTCTCGAGCGCGCTGACCGTGTCGTCGCGGTATGGAACGGAGAGCAGCCACCGAGCGGCAACGGCGGCGGCACCGCCGACGTGGTACTCGCCGCTCGGGAGGCCGGACTTCCGGTGCACGTGGTGTGGCCAGAGGGCGCAGCACGTCGAATGTGAATGCATCAAGCGTCGCCCCAGCGACGACTCCGGAAGGCGCCTACCGGGACCGGACACACTAGGGAGTTGGTGGGGCTGTTACAGGTTTCTCTACGTCATCAAGGCCCGCGCACGGCGCGGGCGCGCGCCGCCTCTGCGGCACGGCCTGCCTCTTGTCTCCGCCCCGGCTGGCCGCGCCCGGCGGCGCGCTAGCGGCTGCGGGCATGGGGTAGGAGAAACCCTCTGTGGCTGGGGCGGTCGGCTCCACCACTTTAGCCAGCCACTTTGGCGCGAGCCTCGAAGATCATGGCCCCAGCGTCGTGCTTTACCGGGCAGGTCCACAGACTGCCCGACGCGCCGGAAGCTTACGGGGCCATGATCACTCGCGCCAAAGCAGCTCCCGGCCAAAGTCGCTACGCCGATCTTCGAGGGTCAGCGCCCGTAGACATGGCCGCGTACCAGCGGGTCATGCTCCAAGATGAAGTCGGATACGGCCCAGAACTCCGACAACTTCGGGAAGCGACGACCCCCTGAGCGCTCGGGGGCTGTGTACTTCTTCTAGCGTTGGGACTGCCTATCCTCACTGGGCACGCCGGTGTCCACGGCAGTGGAGTCATGTCTCTCTGCTGCGATCATGCGTTGACGCGCAGCATGTTCATCGGTCCGGGCGTCGTAGGACATCAGCTTCGGCAGCGAGATGGCTAGCAGGCCGGCGGCGGCCACGCACATAAGGCCGCCCGACCAGACCGAGGTGCGGACGCCGACGAGGGCGGCCATGCCCCCGGCGCGGACCTGGCCCAGCTGAAGGCCCGCGATGGAGAGCATCTCGAAGCCAGCGAGGCGGCCGCGCAGCTCGTCAGGGATCGTCTGGTTCCAGATCGTCCGGCGGAAGATGCCGCTGATCGTGTCGCAGCCGCCCGCAACGGTGAGAAGGAGCAGCACCAGCCAGACGTTGTGCACCAGGCCCGCCATCGTCATCGTGAGGCCAAACGTGGTGGCCGAGAGGATCTGCATGCGGCCGTGGTGATGGATGCGGGACGACCAGCCGCTGGTGAGGCTCACCACGAGAGCACCGGCCGGCAGCGCCGCGTACATCAGCCCCAGGGACCAGGGTGCGTCCAGGTCGTCGGCGAGGAAGGGGAAGACCGCGATGGGGAACCCGAGGCCGGTCTGGGCCACGTCGACGGCGTAGGTGCCGAGCAACTCCTTGCGCCTCCACGCGTAGCGTGCGCCGTCCGCGATCGAGCGGAGCGACGGCTTCCCGGCGCCGCGCGGGGCCAGGCACGGCCGCAGGCGCAGGCTGAGGGCGACCGAGACGGCGAAGGTGGCGACGTCGATGACGTACGCCCACTGAAGACCGGCGAGGGCGATGAGGAGGCCCGCCAGGGACGGGCCCGCGATCGAACCGATCTGCCAACGCAGGGCGTTGAGGGCGCTGGCTGCGGTGAGCTGGTCGTGCGGGACGACGCGGGGCACCATCGCGTCCAGCGCCGGGCGCTGCAGGCCGCCGAGGGCGCTGCTCAGCGCCGCGACGACGTACAGCGGCCAGACCATGGGGTGGGGAAGCAGCGCGTTGGCCATGAGGGCGACCACCAGCAGACCGAGTGCCGCCTCCGTGTACACGATCAGCTTGCGGCGGTCGAGGGCGTCTGCCAGCGCACCACCATAGAGCCCAAAGAGGATGAGCGGTATCAGCTCGACTGCGCCAACTGCGCCGACTGCCAGGGGTGAGTCGGTCATCTCCTTCATCTGGACGGGCACGGCCACCAGGGTCAGGGCGCTGCCGAAGTTCGTGATCAGCCCCGAGCACCACATCAGCCGGAAGTCGCGGGAAGACCGCCAGGGGGCGAGGTCGGGGAGGAAGCGAGGCATGGGACGCGATCCTGGCGGTCTGTGACCGCTAGGGCAACTGCTACTCCGTCGGACCGCGCCCACCTACGTTCCGCTTACAGTGTGGGAAGAATCACCCTGACAGCCTGGGAGCGCACGAGAAGGGCACGCGTGCCCCCTGCGTGCCCGATCGGCCAGCAAGCGACGGGGGAACAGCGGGGAACGTCGGAGAGCGGCCCACCGATGCGCAGGTCAGCGTCTTGCCTGGTCACGGCACACCCGGTTACGCGATCTTCCAAACTGGCTCCAGAACCGCGCGGTGGCGCTTCAAGGGCCCATTGAGACTCCACCGACCGCGTCGCTATCCGTGCGCACTGATTCACAGCGGCAACTGTTCCCAGGCTCGGGTTGAGAGGCGTTCCTCTGTCCATGCGGTGTGGCGCCTTCGTAGTTCAGCGCCAGTCAGATCGGTGCGGCCTACGTCCTGATAGTTCGGTAGCCATGTTTCGACAGTCCTGTAGGACCTTGCCAGGGTGGACAGGTCCCACAGCTCCAGATCGGGCACTTTCTGTTGTGCTGCTTCCTCGTAAGCCTTCACGAACACCTCGGCCGCAGCCGGGCCGTGCATCAGCACCATGTCCAACCGGCACCAGCTCACGTCGAAACCTCGTGGTGCGAGTGATGCTCCCGATCAGTCGATCACGCCAGTGATGCGACCCGCCTGCCACAGCACATTGCCCGCCCAGTAGTCGTAGTGCGTCAGCACCATCGGTTGTTCTCTCAGCCGGTGGCCATGCGTGGCCAAGATCGGGGCGGCAGGCCCTTCACTCTCGGGACCTGCAACCGAAGCGGCGGCCATACCATCCCGAAGGCCGCCGAGTCGCGTTAGCGGAACGGCATGGACCCGGGCCAGCACTTGACCTAGCTGGGCGGCCACGTCGTTGGGGGAGGTCGGCATAAGATCAGCTCTGCCAGCAAGCCGTGAGACTAGGACTGAAGGCTCCGCACCGACGCCCATCCGGGTCGACGTCCAGCAAGCGCGGAGCCCAGCCGTCCAAACCCTCAAGGGCGACCAGTGCTTTTGCGTGCCGTGCCGCAGCGTCGTCCTCCTGCGGGTACCGCTGCAGCACCATCTCCGCGGGCGGTTCGGTGGTCTCAATGAGGTGGGTGGCTGCGTGAGTACCCCCGGTGAGTCGTTGGACAGGCCGTGCCAAGGCGACGGAACCCGCGACCTCCGCAGCCCAGGACAATGCCTCAAGAGGTGGTTCGGCTCTAGTCATCGTGTCATGGTGCACGCGCTGGCGTGAGATGAGCAGCCAATTTAAGGTGCGATCCGGACCTCTTCCCTCGGTTGTTTGGGCCGTCTCTGGGCCGTGCGAGGCCGCTCAAGGGCGACCAACGACGACAATGACGGTAACACCCAAGGCAAGAAGACGTCGCGAGCCAAGATCATGCGCGACGGCACATCTGCCATTCAGGAACTGAGAGACTCCCCGCCATGACCAACGGTGAGGTAACAACGCTCCTGGAACGCTTCTCTGATGAAGTCCAGGAAGTAGTGCCTCTGATAGCCCTGTGGGCGCACGGATCCCTGGCGCTTGGCGACTTCCAGTTGGGGCGCAGCGACCTGGATCTGGTGGCCGTCGTTGCGGACGACCTCACCGGCGTGCATCGGGAGCGGCTGCGCACGCTGCATGAAGCGCTCATCGCGAAGACAGAGCTGGCCGCGACGCTGCACTGCTCGTACGTGATTCGCTCTCGCTTCGCCAGCGCGTCACAGCCGCATCTGACATGGGCGCATCAGGAGCTGTTTGAACGACCGGTCTCCCCGGTAAGCCGTCGCGAGCTGCTGTCGGGTGCATTGTGTCTGTACGGTCCGGAGCCTGCCGGCCTGGTGCCACCCGTTAGCGACGAGGAACTAGCGGCATTCGTTCGCGCTGACCTGCGCGAGTTCTGGCACCCCGCTACCGGGAAACCATTGCTGTGGACGCGGGACGTATGGGTCGATCTTGGCATGCTGACGCTTGCCCGCGCGACGGTCACTTTGAGTGATGGGCGGCTGATCACGAAGCGCGAAGCCCTCGACGTGCTCACCGGCCTCGGGGCCCCGGCTGAGGTCGTGCGCGACATTCGTGCCCGCCGCTACGACCCTGAGCGCCCCGCCTCTCCGCCCTGGAAGCGGTACCGTCGCGCCCGGCTGGCCCGAACCTTCGTCCGGTCCACGATCGAGCGTGTTGCGCCGTAGCCTCCGGCAGGCGAGGCTGTGGCCTCACGTGCCAGACGCATGCCAGATCAGGCGGTCAGTCACGGTCAACGGCGGAGGACAGCGGGCAGAGCGACCGGGTCACGGCCGGGGCCCACGAGACGCGGAGCGACCAGCGGAGATCGTCTGCCGCTGACCACCAGGCTTACAAGGCAGCCATCAGCGGCCAGATGCGGCGATCACAGCCCGTGATTCTCTGTGTGTGGCACGCTGCAGCCGAGCTTGTGATGTGCTGAGTCCCGTGAATGGTGGCCTCTCAACTCTCCTTGCCGTGCTCGGCACGTTGCTGGGTGCAGTGGTAACTCACCTGTTTCAACGCAGCACGGCCCAGCGGGTTCAGGGCTTCACCGCGAGCCAACAACTTCGCTCGGAACGTCTGATCGTGTACAGCGACTTCGCCGGCGCCATCACGGAGTTTCGGCGTGGTCAGCAGGACCGCTGGCACAGGAAGAACGAGGATCCCGAGAGTCCGACCTACATCGAAGCGCGCACGGAGTCGTATCGACTCCGGGGCGTGGCTCTCCATGCTCTGTTTCGAGTCCAGCTCATAGCGAGCAGCTCAGAACTTGCCGAGGCCGCAAGGGCAGCCTATGACAAGGCGTCCGTAGTCCACAGAGCGTCGGACTCGGATCACTTGAGTGCCAATGGCGACGAAGCGAGGCTCTTGTTGGAACACTTCGTAGCACTGGCTTCTCACGACGTGCGATGAACCCTTCGGCAACCAGTGACGCCCGTTCTGACGCCAACGGCGTCGCACGGCAGTGGATCCGAGTGGCCATCGGCGGGGGTCGACGAGGTGTACGACGAGGCGTCAGCGGAGGTGTTCGGGCTGCGGATGGGCCAGGTCTGCGCAGGTAGAGGCCAAGCGACTGTCCTTCCCAGGGGCTTGCCGACGTCTGGGGGCCAAGTCGTTGGCCACGTAGTTGGCAGTCGCCGGAGCCACCACGTAGCAGTCCACGACCGGATGGGGGCGGGGCTCGCTGGGCAGGCGCGGCGTATCACGTACGGGCAGGCCGGTCACCTTCTCCAGCCGTTCCCACTCACCCATCGCGCGGAGCCATTGGCCGGCAGTTGGTGTCAGTGTCACGGCCACCTGCCAGCCGCGGTCCAGGGCTGGCTCGACCAGGCCGGTGCGCAACGCCTCCACTCCATCAGCCGCCGTGCCGACGACTCCGAGCACTCCGCGATCGACCACCCTCTGCCACCGCCCCGTCTCGTTGCGCCACGTTCCGCAAGCAAGAGTACGGGCCGGGTCCCCTCGCCCGAGGCTGTTTCCACCCAAAGCAACAGCGGCTACGGCGGCTGCGGTACAGCAGAGAAGTACAGCAACCATCCCGACCTTCAGCGGCCGTCGTTGACCCCGTAACCTTCCTGGCCATGTCAATGGACCTGAGCGACCGCCGCGCCGGTAGTTCGCATCGAGGGGGTCAGGGGTTCAAATCACCTCAGGTCCATGCGAAGCGGAAATCCCGCCCGATCCGATGGATCGGGCGGGATTTCGTCGTTCCGGGCCGGGCTGCGACAACCCTTGGGAAACCACAATGAAACGCACCATGGTCACGCTGGCCGCCGCCGTCGCTCTCGCCGTCGCCCTGACCGGTTGCGGCCATGGCAAGCATCTCTCGGGCCGCGTCATGGACAAGGACCGCGATGTCCACTGCTCCAAGGTGAAGCGGAAGAAGGGGACCAAGTCGCGACGCTGCCACACCGAGTACGAGCTGACCCTTCGCATCAAGCGGGGCAAAGAGGCCGTGGTGGAGGTTTCGGGGGCCGAGTTCCATGCCTGTCGCCTGGGCGCCAAGTACCCCCGCTGCACACGCGGCTGAGTCCCGACGGACTTCGATTGCGTGAGCATCCGCGGGAGTCGGCGCCGGGGACCCTGCGGAGATCCTCCTGATGCACCTTCAGTTCGCGGTCGGCTCAACTGGTGGCCGATGGAATGGCGCACAACCGCCGTCGCGACGGCCACCCCGCACGGCCTGATTCGCTGCGGACACAAGCCCGGTTGACGCACCGCCCGGCAACCGTCCGGCCAAAGGCGACGCGTGAGGACCTTCCCGGCGGGGTGCGGCTCGCTGCGAGGTCGACCGTACCCCGCCGGGCAAGGGAGCGGGTGGGGTCAGCCCGGGTTCTGCGACTGCTGCTGAGCGGCGGCCTGCGCTTCGGCGACCGACTTGTGGACCTCTTCCATGTCCAGGTCACGCGCCTGGCCGATGACGTCCTCCAGCGCCGCCTCCGGCAGCGCACCGGGCTGGGCGAACACCGCCACGTTCTCCCGCACGATCATCAGCGTCGGAATCGACTGAATCTGGAAGGCCGCGGCAAGCTCCGGCTGGGACTCCGTGTCGACCTTGGCGAAGACCAGATCGGAGTGGCGCTCCGCGGCCTTCTCGAACACCGGAGCGAACTGCTTGCACGGTCCGCACCACTCGGCCCAGAAGTCGATCAGGAGGAAGTCGTTGGCGGCGACGATCTCGTCGAAGTTTTCCTTGGTCAGCTCGACCGTACTCATATGTCTACCTGCTTCCGTACAGGGTCGGCGGGTCTCCACCGCTCGGGAACGAGAGGGAGCCTGTCCGTATTCCGATGATTCATGTCGGCGACTTCGGGGGACTGCGGTAAGGATTCCCTCGAGTCCCGACGACGGAGAGGCAGCGGCCATGAGCCCGACCCCGGAGGACCAGGACCAGCAGGTCTATGACGTGATCGTGCTCGGCGGGGGGCCGACCGGCGAGAACCTGGCCGAGCGGGTCCGCGCGGCCGGGCACAGCACCGTCATGGTCGAGGCCGAGCTGGTCGGCGGCGAGTGCTCCTACTGGGCGTGCATGCCGAGCAAGGCGCTGCTGCGGCCCATCGCGGCGCTCGCCGAGGCCCGCGCGGTCGCCGGCGCGCGCGAGGCTGTGAGAGGCGATCTCGATGCCGACGCCGTAGTGACCCGCCGGGACGAGTTCACCTCGCACTGGAAGGACGACAGCCAGGTCCGATGGCTGTCCTCGCGGGGGATCGACCTCGTACGCGGCCACGGCCGGCTCGACGGCCCGCGCCGCGTCGTGGTGGACACCCCGGACGGCGGTCAGCGGCTGCTGGCCGCCCGGCACGCCGTGGCCGTCTGTACGGGCAGCAAGGCGCTGGTGCCGGACCTGCCGGGAGTCGCCGAGGCCCGGCCGTGGACCAGCCGGCACGCCACCAGCGCTCGCGAGGCTCCAGCGCGGCTGGCCGTCGTGGGCGGTGGCGTCGTCGGCTCCGAGATGGCCGGGGCGTGGCAGGGGCTGGGCTCGGCGGTCACCATGCTGGTGCGGGGCGACCGGCTGCTGCCGAGGATGGAGCCCTTCGCCGGAGAGCTGGTCGCGCAGGGGCTGGCCGAGGCCGGGGTGGAGCTTCGTATGGGCGCGAAGGTGACCGAGGTGCGGCGCACGGCCGCAGGCGGCCCAGTGACCATCGGGCTGGACGGTGGCGAGCAGCTGGTGGCCGATGAGGTGCTGTTCGCGACCGGGCGCGCGCCGAGCACCGACGACCTGGGCCTGGAGACGATCGGCCTGGAGCCGGGGTCCTGGCTGGAGGTGGACGACACCTGCCAGGTGACGGCCGTGGCGGACGGCTGGCTGTACGCGGCGGGCGACGTCAACCGCCGCGCCCTGCTCACCCACCAGGGCAAGTACCAGGGCCGGATCGCCGGCGGGGCGATCGCCGCGCGCGCCCGGGGCGCGCAGCTGGAGACGGACGCGTGGGGCGCGCATGTGGCGACCGCGGACCGGGAGGCCGTGCCGCAGGTGGTGTTCACCTCACCCGAGGTGGCCTCGGTCGGGCTGACGGAAGCCGAGGCCGAGCGGCGGGGCAGGCGGGTGCGGGTGGTGGACTACGACCTGGGGAACGTGGCGGGTGCCGCGCTGTACGCGGACGGTTACCGGGGGCAGGCGCGGATGGTCGTCGACGAGGACGGCGGCCATCTGGTCGGTGCCACGTTCGTGGGGCACGGTGTGGCGGAGCTGCTGCAGTCCGCGACGATCGCGGTGGCGGGACGGGTGCCGATCGCGCGGCTGTGGCATGCGGTTCCCGCGTTTCCCACGGTGAGCGAGATCTGGCTGCGGCTGCTGGAGACGTACCGCGGCACGCGGCACTAGCGGGGGCTACGCCGCCGTCAGTGGCTTGGCGAAGCAGCGGCTGCTGTCGTAGTCGCGGTAGAAGCCGAACTTCGGGGCCGGGACGTAGCCGCTGGAGATGTAGAGGGAGATGGCCTCCGGCTGCTTGGTTCCGGTCTCCAGGACCATGCGGATGCGGCCGGCCTCGCGCGCGCTGTCCTCCAGCGCCGCGAGGATCCGGCGGGCCAGGCCTCGGCCCCGCGCCTCGCGGACGACGTACATCCGCTTGATCTCGGCGTCGCCGTCCTGGTAACCCTCACCGTTCTTGTCCTGGGCGCGCCAGCCGCCGGTGGCCACGGAGTGCTCGCCGTCGTACGCGATCAGGTAGAGGCCGCGCGGCGGGTCGAACTCGGCCGGGTCCAGAACGGTGAGGTCACCGTCGCCGTAGCGCTCGGCGTACTCCAGCTGCACCTGCTCGTTCAGCTTGATGGCGTCGGGGTGGTCGAAGCGCACGGTCCGGATATGCATGAGCGCAATCGTACGGTTGTGCGGGCGAGTGCAGGCCGGTATTCGCGTGTCGCGTATCGTGCCGGAATGCTCACTGTGACCTGCGTGAATGTGAACGGGCTCCGGGCCGCCGCGAAGAAGGGCTTCGTGGAGTGGCTGGCGGACACCGATGCCGATGTGGTGTGCCTGCAGGAAGTCCGTGCCGAGCCCGGTCAGCTGCCCGACGAGGTGCGGGAGCCGGATGGCTGGCACGCGGTCCACGCACCTGCGATGGCCAAGGGCAGGGCCGGGGTGTCGCTTCTTTCGCGGCGCGCGCCGGAGCGGGTGCAGGTGGGTTTCGGGTCGGCGGAGTTCGACGGCAGCGGACGCTATGTGGAGGTCGACCTGCCGGGCGTCACTGTCGCGAGCCTCTATCTCCCTTCGGGTGAGGTCGGCACGGAGCGGCAGGAGGAGAAGGAGCGCTTCATGAGCGAGTTCCTGCCGTATCTGAAGGAGCTTCGCGAGCGCGCCGCGGCGGGAGGGCGCGAGGTGCTGGTGTGCGGGGACTGGAACATCGCGCACCGCGAGGCGGATCTGAAGAACTGGAAGGCCAACACCAAGAAGGCGGGCTTCCTGCCGGAGGAGCGGGCCTGGCTCAGCCGTGTCTTCGACGAGGTGCGGTACGTGGATGTGGTGCGGCGGCTCAACCCGGACACCGAGGGGCCCTACTCGTGGTGGTCGTACCGGGGGAAGGCGTTCGACAACGACAGCGGCTGGCGGATCGACCTAGTTTGCACAACGCCCGGTATCGCCGAGCGTGCCGTGAAGGCATTCGTGGAGCGGCCAGCCAGCCACGCGGAACGCTGGTCGGATCACGCGCCCGTGACAGTCGTGTTCGCCTGACGGGGAGTCGGGCCGGGTGGACTTACTCCGCCTCTCCGCTGTCTCCTCCGGCCTCCGCCGCTCCGGCGCCCAGGATGAACGTCCCCTTCGCGGGCAGCGTCGCCACCACGCCCCGCTCCCGCAGCAGCGCGACGGCGCGGCGTACGGTCCCGATGCTGACGCCGTACACCTGGGTCATGGTCCGCTCAGCGGGGAGTGCGGCGCCCTTCGGCAGCTTCCCGGAGCGGATCTCCTCCTGGATCTGGTCGGCCAGTTCCTCGTACCGGTAGCGCGGTAGCTCGCTCATGATCCCAGGCTGACGCGGCCCAGGTCGGTCCGCAGCGGGGGAACGCGTCCGGACGCGTTGGGACGCAGGGAGTGTCAGGGGGACGCGGATCGGGTAGCCTGCGGAGACGAAAGCGGCCCGGCGGCGCTGCGAACGCCCCGGGCCCGGCCCCGACTGCGAAGGAGTCGAGACATGACGAACGGTACAGCGAACACCTGCGGTGCCCGTAAGCCAGGCTGGGAGAACGGTCCGGCAATCGGGCGCCACCGCCTCCCGTGTCTGGAGCCTGCCGGACACAGCGGAGACGTTCACCGTGACGG